>JAFGMS010000379.1 GCA_016927375.1 Anaerolineae bacterium | reverse complement strand
CTTCGTTTTGAAGCACAAGGAGCCTCTCCTGCCCATTCCGGTTGCTCGGGAAAACTTGACATTGTCGAACTATTTATCTTTTACGCATCACTCATAGCTACACTAGAGAGCGCCAAGTAGCTGAGTAGTAACATCGAATGTGGTGATTGTACACCTTCAAGTCGAGTTGAAGGTCAAGAAAGGCATTGATGATTGTTGATTGGAACAAATCCGTTATGACTGCTTCAGGATGTCAGACATCCAGGGGCTATGCGCAGGATGGCAGCAGTTTCAGTATGGCAGGAGTATCGTAGGAGTACGGTAGCAGTATCCAAGCTCTGGATGGGGAGCAGAGACGTTCTGGTGAGACGTTGACTGTGTGCCGGCTATTGAAAGCTGAGCGGTGCTATGCCTGCTGCTCCAGTGCCAGGAAGAGCTGGGCAAAGAGGAAGGCGTGCTCACCGCTGACGGTGAACAGGTAGCCTTCTTCACCGGCTCCCAGCTGTGGTGTGGCGTGGGCGTGGCACTGGGTCTCGATGCGAGACAGCTCTTGTAGGGCGGCCTCAACCTCGGGGTCGCTGCCGGCGACCAGGATGTGGTAGGCATCGCCTTCCTGCCAGATGTGGACGTGTCTTCTCAGCAGGGCCTTCAGCACGTGCTGCCTGTCCAGCTTGGCGAGGGCACAGCCTGTTCGCTCCAGCAGCCAATCGAGCGTGAAACCGGCCGACGCACCGGCTGTCGGGTCAGCACAAACACGATCCAGCAGGCGATCAAAAAGCATCCTGGTGGTTTGCGTGGGCTGCGTGTTGAGCGTATCGCGGAGGTCAAGAAGAAACAGCTCCATCTCGTGGCGCAGGACGAGCAGCTCGGTGATTTGCCGGGCCAGCTCGATGAAGCGGTTTTCGGTGATCGACAGGATGACCTGTCCACCAGGCTCACCATTGCGGTAGTCACTCAGAAGGGCGCGGATATCTGCTAAAGAGAAGCCCAACCGCTGGGCGCGCCGGATTAGGTGGAGGGTTTGTTCGGCGTCAGGATGGTAGAGGCGATAGCCGGCGTCAGTGCGCCGGGTAGGTGCGAGAAGGCCCTCGGCCTCGTAGTAGCGGAGGGTTGATGTGCGTAACCCGGCGCGCCGGGCAAGCCGGCCGATGGTGAGCAGGGTCATGGTGTGGATGTCCTCTCTATAGCGCGTCGACGTTCTATTGATTGTAGCGGATATGTGGCGGATTGGAATCGTGGAGAAGCGGAAGCACGGAAAAAGCGGGAGAAACCATACTGTTTCTAATAGATGAACTCTCGGATGTCGTAGCGGCTGATGATGGGCTTGCCTGTTTTGGGGTAGAAGACCAGACCCTTCTCGATGGCGTTGCCCTGAGCTACTTGCTCTTCCGGGGTCAAGGACTGGAGACCGGCTTGCCGGGCTTCCTGGACATAGGGTAGGCTCTCGTCGGTTACCAGATGGGAGAAGTAGATGATATCATCCTGGCCCAGCCGCATGGCTTTGAGGGCTTTGATGGTATCGGCGACGTGAGCTTGGGCATACTGGTTTCCACCTGGCCCGAGAAGGACGATCACACCAACTGAAAGCCCCCCTCTTTTCATGGCCTGAACTGCACGAATGGCATCGGTGGGTGTGCCTGGTTTGTGGAGGAACTTCAGCAGTGCCTCGTTTCCACTTTCAAGGCCGACGTAAACTCGTACCAGACCACGAGCGGCCAGTTGGGCGTAGTCTTTGGCTGATTTCCGTTCGCCGCTGAAGCCATCCAGGAACGCATAGAGGCCGCCTAACTGGTAGACATCGAAGGTCTGGTGAGTGATTTCGATAAATGGCAGCAGTTTGGACATTGGCATGGCCAGGGTGTTGGCATCGCCCAGGAAGATGGTGCGCCGCAGACTGAGGCCGTCGCCCAAAAAGTCGCGTACGGCAGCGGCGTGCTCTTGGAACTCCTCAGGGATCTTGAGGTGGAAAGGCCGGTCCTTGTAAAGCGTGCAAAAGGCGCAGGTGTTGAATGAGCAGCCCTCGGTGGCTTGCAAAATGACCGCCATGTACTGATCGGGGGGTAGGATGCCAACCGGCTTATAAATCTGGTGATACTTTTTGACATCTTCATCTGCCTGGTCGCGGTCGAAAGAGACAGCCTGCGTGAAGCCAACATACCCTTGTTGGGGGAGGGGGGTATTCAGATGGGCGGTTGCAGTATCGATGGCCTGAAATATGTCGCTGGTTATTTTGCGGACATGCTCCTGGATGGCTGCTGCCTCATCGTCGGGCAGCCATCGACGCTCGCGGACATTGCCGGGACCCCGCCGGCGGGCCAGCATCCGGCCGTCCAGCCCGCGTCGATACGATATACCATCCAGAAAGGCCGTCCACAGGCGGCCGGCATAATCGTAACTGAAGACGTCGGCCTCCTCGGGACCATCGATGCTGATGGTAAGACAGTTCGGTTTTATGCTGATGGCCAGGGGACGACCTTCCCAATCTCCAAGGATTACCATGAGATAATGCTACTCTGTTGCTGAGACACCTTGTTGTAGGATCTCTTGAGCCTGTGCGTTGGCGTGATCTAGCAGGGCCATGACAGCTTTGTTCCAGGATGACGGGATTTGCTCAGGGTGTTCGGCCGTCTTGAATGGGGCCTCGATGAAGACTGCGATCTGTGCGCCGGGCAGTGGGAGAGCTGCACCTGTTTCACCTGGAAGTTGCAACTGGCGTGTGATGCTTATCCCTACCGGGAAGATCAGGGCATCGGCGGCGCGCGCCAGGCCCAGGGTATGGTGAGCTGCTGTTTCTGCCTGCACAGCATCAGCGGGGATAGCTATCAGGGCGTCGTATCTGTTGGTGAGGTAGGCGATGTAATCCCGGTTACTGTCTTCCGGGGATGGCATGAACAGACCCTGGCGTTCGCTCAAGTAGTGGGCATAGATTGCCCGGAAGAGGGGAACGTGGCTTTCTCTGAGCTGCAGAATGGTGCCTGGCTCACCAAGCTGGTCTGCGCCTGCTAGATTGATCCTGGCGAGTCTGCTGAGCCACGTGAATACGATCGGCGGCAGGAGACTGCGTGGAACTGAGAATGTTTCTGATGTCTGCGTCATGGCTTATGGCGTATGGCTAGTGCGCGGTGCCCACTTTATAGCGACGGCGAAATATGATGAGTTGTAAACTCCTATACGCGGCTTTGTGCTGGTCGTTGTAGCCTATGGACTGCTGATGATGTCGTAGACCAACAGCGGCTTGTCGACTGGCTCTGCCCATGCGTGTGCGGCCAGCACGCGCCGGGATGCCTGCTGCGCCGCTTCTGCGTTGCGGGCATGTACCGTAAAGAGTGTATCGCCTGCTTGTGTTGTGTCACCGACTTTGTGATGGATAACCAGCCCGACGGCGTGGTCGATAGGGTCTTCCTTCTTGTGACGCCCGGCTCCTAACTCGAGGGCGGCTATGCCGATCTCACGAGCGTCGATGGCAGATAACTGTCCGCTTGTGGGTGCAGGCACGTCGATGATTACGGGGGCAGCGGGCAGCCGGTCGGGGTGGTCGATTTGATCGACATTACCTCCCTGGGCATTGACCAGCCTGCGGAAGACTTCCCAGGCCGAACCATCGTGGAGCTTTTCCTCCAAGATGGGGCGATTGTCGGAAAGATCTTCGGTCTGGGACTTGCCGGCCAGACGGAGCATGTGTCCTGCTACTATCAGACAGTGCTCGATGAAATCGGCCGGGCCGTGTCCGTGAAGTGTGTCGATGGCCTCCCGCACTTCGAGGGCGTTGCCGACCGCGCAGCCGAGCGGTTGGCTCATATCTGAGATGAGCGCTGTAACCTTGCGTCCGAGGCTGGCGCCAATATCGACCATGATCTGTGCCAGATCTCGGGCATCGTCGAGGGACTGCATGAAGGCGCCTCGCCCGCACTTGACATCGAGCACGATGGCTTCTGCACCGGCTGCTATCTTCTTTGACATGATAGAGCCGGCGATTAGCGGTTTGCTCGGGACGGTGCCGGTGACATCGCGCAGTGCGTAGAGTTTTGCATCGGCAGGCGCCAGATCGGCGGTTTGGCCACATAATACGATACCGTGCTTGCGGATCTGGGCAGTGAACTGGTCTCGGGTAAGCTTGGTGTTGTAGCCGTCAATGCTTTCCAGCTTATCGAGCGTACCGCCGGAGAACGACAACCCGCGGCCGGACATTTTAGCGACCGGGACACCGCAGGCCACAACCAGGGGCAGCACGACCAATGTAGTCTTGTCGCCCACGCCTCCGGAGGAGTGTTTATCGATCACGGTGTCCAGCAGACCGGAGAGATCGAGCATTTCACCCGATTCGGCCATCGCCAATGTCAAATCGGCGGTTTCCTGACGGGACATGCCATTCAGATAGACAGCCATGCACCAGGCTGCGGCCTGATAGTCAGGGATCTCGCTCCGTGTGTAGCCATCGACGAAGAAACGGATCTCCTCTGCCGTCAGAGATTCTCCATCGCGCTTTTTCTCGATAATCGACAGGCTGTTCATGTGTCTCCCGATCCTTGGACAGTTTCTCGATAGGTTACCCTATCATGATAAGCCAATTTGAGAGCCAGCGGCAACATAGGAGGTTACGTTACAGTATAATGGGGAGGAGCTGATAAAATCCTCCCCATTGTGTCCTGATCAGGATGGGGGATGGGTGTCAATTGCCGTTTTGTCCCGCGAAGCGGGTCAGCAGTGAGCCAATCCATTCATTTAGTGGCCCATAAGGCACTGCGCCAACCGTTCCTTCCACGGCTTCTCCGTTGTTGAATACCACCATGGTGGGGATACTCATCACACCATACCGCCGTGCGGTGAGTGGGTTCTCATCGATATTCAGCTTGGCTAAGATGAGCTCACCCTTTCTTTCACTGGTTATCTGTTCCAGCGTTGGCGCGATCATGTGGCAGGGCATGCACCAGGGTGCCCAGAAATCCACCAATACAGGCTTGCTTGCACCAAGTACAACTTGGTCGAAGTCTTGATCAGTAACGTGTACAGGTTTTACTTCCGTTTTTATCATCGTGTTTTGTCTCCAATATTGTTTTACTCGCTATAATCTATATCATTGACTGTTATTTGCTTGTTTATCTTACGTCTTCTAGCCAGAAATTGGGCCGATTGCTGAGAATGATCGCTCGTAATGCTGCTTTGATACTGCTTTCTGTGACGGGCTTTGCGGTTGTGCACAGCCTGGCAGCGGGCTCCGGCATGAAGAGGTGCCTTCAAAAGGTTTTCGGGGAACGGTTCGCGGAAGGATGGTACCGGATTGCTTTCAATCTACTGGCGTCGATCACGATTGCTCCGGCGCTTGTGCTGATGGTCGTGCTGCCCGATCGGGTTTTATACGTTATTCCGTTCCCTTATCTTTTCTTGTCAGTGTTCATACAGGGGATAGGGGCCGTTGGCCTTTTGTTAGGGGCCCTCGCGGTTGATCTATGGCGGTTTGCGGGCATTCGGCAAGCGTATGCTTTCTTTGTTGGAGACCCTCTGCCATTGCCGGAGGAACCGCTGAACAAAGGAAGTGTTTATGGGATCGTCCGCCATCCGTTGTATTTGTTTTCGTTGTTGATACTCTGGCTCATGCCGGTTATGTCGCTAAATTTCCTTATTTTTAGCATCGGTGCGACGGTCTATTTTATGATTGGGTCGCTGTTTGAAGAACGCTGGCTGCTGCGTGCCTATGGTGAGGAGTATCGTCGCTATCATGCCCGGGTACCCTGGGTGATCCCCTGGCGGCTTCCCGTACAGGGCTCGAAAGAATGATTGCAGTGTTGTGTTTGGAATGTTATAACCTGTGTGGTTAGAGTTTCTCTATCTATATCTTTGACATGAGGAAAAATATGTCTCAACGAAAATCTAAGAAAATGGCTGCGCGACGCGCCAAACGACGTCGCCAATCTCAGATGCGCCTCATGCTGGGTATTTCCATGAGTGCCGTGGTGGTGGCGGCTGTTATCGTGTTGCTTTCGCTGGCTTCCAATACGACCAAGGCCAGCGGTAACTACGAGGAGCTTTATCAAGAAATAGATCTCTCGGGGGCATGGGCGGTTGCTATTGGCGATCCGAATGCACCGGTGACCCTGCTCGAATACTCTGATTTTAGCTGCAGCCACTGTAAGAACCTGGCCGGAACGACCGGCGAGCTGATCAACGAGTATGCCCGTGATGGGCATTTGAGGGTGGTTTACAAACCACTCTCCTTTTTATCGGAGTACTCTGTTGCGCCCGCTATGGCAGTTGTCTGCGCGGCTGAGCAGGGTGTGGGTTGGCAGATGATTGATCGTAATTGGGAGATTAGCAGCCCGGCGCTCTATTCGATAAGCTATTTCACCGACTTGGATGGGGATGTGGTGTTGGATGCTGCTTTATTCGAGCAGTGCTATGAATCACCTGATACGGCACAAAGCGTCCAGGATGTAGTCGATGAAGCTGTAGCTATGGGGATCAACGCAACACCGACAGTCTTTGTCAATGGGGAGCCGTTTATGATGACAGTTAATTATGCTGAGGATTTGAGGCAGTCTATAGAGACGGCCCTGGGCAATTAGTCTCATGTGAAGCAGTTGAGCCTGAGATAGAAGTTTCGGCACGCGGTAATATGTTCGAGGGTCCTGATGAAGTCTTCCCGTAGTATGCCAGTGTCCGAACGTGCCATTGCTGTGACTGTTGACGTTGTGCTGTTCACGTTCCAACACGGGCAGCTGCATGTTCTGCTGATTAAGAGGCATAATCCGCCGTATCAGAGCATGTGGGCCTTTCCTGGGGGATTTGTAGAGGTTGGCGAGGCTCTGGAAGTGGCTGCCGGGCGTGAGCTTTACGAAGAGACAGGACTAAAGGACATTCCTCTGGTACAGCTTCACACTTTTGGAGACCCCAATCGCGATCCGCGCATGCGGATTGTCACTGTAGCCTATCTTGCGCTGGCACACTCTGCCCGGCTGGCACCGCGTGCCGGTGATGATGCTGCGGAGGTGAAGTGGTATTCTGTTCACAATTTGCCTCTCCTGGCCTTTGACCATGCCGACATCTTGCATGTTGGGTTGGACTATCTGCGCCTGCGCCTTCGGGATGACGCTGCTTTCCAACTGCTGCCTGCTGAGTTTACGCTGGTAGAGTTGCAGGCTGTCAGTGAGGCTATATTGGGTGAGAAGCTGGATAAGCGAAACTTCAGGCGGAAGGTCCTGCGATCAAACGTATTGTGCGAAACCGGCAAGATGCAGATGGGCGAGGGGCGCCCGGCACGGTTGTACCGCTATGAAGGCAGAAGAGACCAACTCTGACGAGTTTGGGCAGCAGCGAGGGGAAACAGGAAATCGTCTATTCCAGACGGCCGGTCGCCATCAGTTGTTTGTTGCACCGTTTGCATGCTTTGTCTGAATATTCGTTCAGTGCATGGCAGTAGGCACAAACCCGGCGCTGGACGAATGGGGCCGGCATATGGGCATTGAGTATTTCGCCAATCAGACGACACCACGACAGCGGTGTACCTAATGTCACCAATATGGCATCTTGCAAGATGAAGGTGGCCCAGTAATGCTCGTTCAGTGATTCTGCATGTTTGAGACGCTCAATGCGGCTCTTGCCCAGGTCAACGTCGGGGCTGAGTGTGGCTCCAACAATGACGTAGCTGCGGAAATCACCCGTGACCGAATCGGTGATGATGTCGTTGGTCACTTCATCGGCCAGCACAAGAACCGCAGGCCGCTCGTCCCCAAATACGCGATCGGCAAAGTAGACAACCTCGCCGGTGTAATGTGAGTGCCAGCGAGTGTCGACAGGGAGATATCTGGCCGCCACCAGCGCATCCAGAAGCAATACACGTAGATCGGCAAGACGGCTCTCGAACTGCTGCTCTTGGCCTTGAGTCTCAACCATAACATCTTTTCCTTTGTCTGGTTGAGGTTTTATTTTTCTCTTGGAAGTCTTTTTTCTGACCATGCCAAAAGCAAGTATAGATCAATATCACGTAAGAGCAAGATCTTGGTGAGGATTATAAAGGTTTTTCGTAACTACTCAGTTATATGGCGTGACGTGCTGGCAGTTTCGAGTGATGGGTGATTAAACATCAAATCGCTTGGGTGATGAGTTTTAGTTGACAGTTGACAGTTGACAGCCAAAAGCTAACAGCCAATAGCTGAAAGCTGACCGCTGAGAGCTAAGTAGTTACCTTTTTCCATGTTCAGTGCTGGTGTATCCGTCACCCGTACTTGCCGGATTTTAATCCGACGACATGCTCAAGATGCCAGGATCTATTGGGGTGATAACACTCGCAGATT
>JAFGMS010000378.1 GCA_016927375.1 Anaerolineae bacterium | reverse complement strand
GGCTCCTTGTGCTTCAGAACGAAGGATCGACGAAGGATCGACGGATCTGGAACGAAGAGCGCCTCTTTGAGCATAGCAACATCGAGAAGTTACTCAAGTTGACATTGTCAAATTACCCACTCAATACGGCACTAGACGTATGCGCGGGCTCAGCGTAACAGGTGGATTCCCGCGAAAGCGGGAATGACAGCGCCGAGAAGCGGTAAGACACCGAATATGACGCGTTTTGCAAATAACCTGGCTCATTTCACATAACGGTGAACCACCCCCAAAGACCATAAATCCGGCAAATACAGGGTTACAGATGATACGAAGCATCACCCATGTCCGTAACCTGCAGCTCATACATTTCAATCTGCCTGTAGACTCAATGCGTGAGAAATCAATACCATAGTGCTCGCCCCTCACCATTTCAGTCCTAGAGCTGCTGTACTGCTGCCATACTCTTACCATAATGCTACGATCTCCTGCCATACTCATGGCGGCTCCCACATCCGTCCTTCTTCTGGGACAGCCTCTGTCTTTTCGTCCTCTTTCCATCCTCCTTGTGTCACGCATAAATCAGCAGACTGTGATGGTATGGCCGCCGTGAACAGCTTTCATGGCCAACTTCCACAAACCAGGTGTCTGCTGCGGTCTACCGATACTACACGCTGCCTGTACCCTGTTACTCTTCCCAGGCAATCGACGCCGCTCGATGAAAATTAACATGCATTGCATCCCATCGAGCACCGTGAGCAGCCAGACGGCGCTTATAGGCTTCCCAATCCTTACCTGATAGTGGAGACCAGCCTATCTCGGCATAACCGGGGAGGCGTGGAAAAGCCATGTACTCAATGTCGCTGATGGTCTCAAGCGTCTCCGACCAGAGAGGGGCTTCAATGCCCAGAATGCTGCTTTCAGGCATCCCCTCGACTTGCGAAGCCGGGTCCCAATCGTAAGCAGTTTTTACGTCGATATAGCCGGCCCAGGACAATCCGAGCGGTGTCGTCTCGTCGTATTTCATATCCAGGTAGATCCTGAAAGCAGGAGACATGATAACCCGGTTACCCTGCTGCGCCGCCGATTTTGCCGGCTCACCATTACGCCAGTGCTGCACAACCGATCCAGGTTGCAGATCCGCCTTCGCTATTTCCTCCCAACCGATCATGTGCTTGCCCTGCGCTTCAACAACCGCTTGCACTTGCTCGATAAACTGCCGGTACTCCGCTTCTTCTGTAGACAACGCCTCATCGCCGCCAATGTGGATATACGGCCCAGGCGTAAGAGCGGCTATCTCTCGAACGACATCGCCTACAAAAGCGAGCGTTTCGTTTTTGCCGACACAAAGGGAGCTGAAGCCGACCTCAGTCCCCGTATACAGAGGAGGTGCAGCCCCATCACAGGTAAGGGATGCATACGACGCCAGAGCAGCATGGGTGTGTCCAGGCATATCGATCTCAGGGATGACCATGATGTACCGGCTCTGGGCATAGGCAGCAATATCGGCATAATCTGCCTGGGTGTAATACCCGCCAGGGCCGCCGCCGACCTGTGTGCTTCCACCATGAGCAGCCAGATTTGGCCATGCATCGATCATAATGCGCCATCCCTGGTCGTCTGTCAGATGCAGGTGAAGACGGTTCATTTTGTAGTAGGCCAGCAGATCGATGTACCGTTTGACGTCATCAACGCTGAAGAAATGCCGGGCGACATCCAGCATCGCACCACGCCACTCAAAACGCGGATAATCCCGAATGGTGAGGGTCGGCAGCGTCCAGGAACCTGGCTGAGCAGTCGCACGCTCTATGGAAGGCGGCAATAGCTGCCGGATTGTCTGGCAGCCTCTAAAGAGACCGGCAGGACGGTAGGCCATCAGGGTCACTCGCTGTGGGGTGATGGTTAGGATATACCCCTCCTCGCCGAGCCCCGGGTCGGCTTCAGCCAAGATGAGATGGATATTCTCATCCGGCGGGATATCTGCAGCCTCCAGCACCGATATCTCAAAGCCCGCCGATGGGCTCAACCGGCCGGCCAGATACCGGCCAATGTTTGTGACCTCATCTGTAGCAGGCCTGACATAGATGTCGACAAGGTCAGACAGGACAAACATGTCCCCGGAGACTGTCAGCGACATGGGGTTGGGGATGATATTAAGTGCTGATAATGAGCTGCCCACGATTTCCTCGCTTCTCACCGGCTGGCTGCAAGCCGGCAGCATAACGCCTATCGCCGCAAAAGAGCCGCCCTCCGGGACCGTTGAGCCACAATTACCCTTTCATACCGGAGATAACGACGCTCTCCAAGATGAAACGTTGAGCAAAGAAGAACACGATGAAGAGCGGAACGGTAGTCAGGACCGCCGCGGCCATGATGGTGGGCCAGGGCTGGGTTGCATTATTGATATTGTACAACTGCGCGACATAGACAGGCAGCGTATAGAGCTTGGTAGTCTGGGCGTAGAGCAGCGGCCCCAATAGGTTATTCCAGTAGCCGATAAACAGAAATGTCGCGACGGTCGCCAGCGGGGCTTTGATGAGCGGCATGATGATTTCCCACCAGATCTGGATATGGTTGGCGCCATCTATAACGGCCGACTCGTCCAGCTCGATCGGGATTTGTATCATAGACTGGCGAAGCAGAAAGACCATCGCCGCGCCGCCTGCGAAGTAACCGGGGATGATAAGAGGGTTGAAGGTGCCAATCCAATCAATGGCGTTGAAGAACACATATTGCGGGACGATCAAGGCCTGTGCGGGGATCATCATCGTCGAGAGCATCAATGCAAAAACGATGTTCTTACCGGGCCAATTCACCCGGCTGAAGGCATAGGCAACCGCGGCAATCGACAATAGCGTGCCCGCCAGGGCCAGTCCGGCATAAAAGGTCGAGTTGACGTAAGCTATGATGAAGTCCGAATCGGTTAGAATATTACGGTAGGCATCGAGCGAAATCTCGGAAGGGACCCAGATGATTTTCGGCGCGTTTGCCTCTTGCAAAGTCTTGAACGAGGTCGAGAGCATCCAAAGCAGTGGAAAAGCCATCAGGATGCTGGCAGCCGTGAGCAAGATATATAACCCTACCCTACCGGTAATGTGCAGCACTGTTTTTCTCATCTTCTTCTTCCTAGATCAGATCGTACTCAACCCACCGGTTTTGCCACCTGAATTGTACGAATGTGACAATGGCGATAATCACCAGGATCAGCCAGGAGATTGCAGAGCCGTAACCGATTTCGTTAAAGCGAAAGGTGGCCTGGTAGAGGTAATAGACCATTGAATAGGCTGAAGGCGCCAGGGGCTGGTTATCACGATAGAGAACGTAGATGGGCTCAAAGATCTGCAGCGTGGCAATCATCCCGACCACCAGATTATAGAAAATATAGGGCGTCACCAATGGGAAGACGATCTTCCGGAATTGCTGCCAGTTATTAGCCCCATCGACCTCGGCGGCTTCCAGTATCTCCCTGGGAATGGCATTCAGCCCGGCCAGGAAGATCAGCATCATCGAACCGCAGCCCCAAACCATCAAAAGTATGACCGACATTTTGGTCCACAGCGGCGTTTGTATCCACATGGGCACCCGGTTCGCTGCCGGAAAACCGGTCTCATAGACGTTGTTCAGCAGCGTGTAATTGCCGTTGGTCAGCCCCAGGAAGAACCCGTTAACGATCTCTACAACATAAATCGACGCACGATTGAGCCAGCCAAAAGGTGGAAATGCACGCGATGCCGCGCGGATGATCTGATCGATAATTCCATTTCCGGCATTCAACATCAGACGCCAACACAACAAGACGGCTGCGTTAAAGCCGAGAATAACCGGCAGGTAGAACGTCATCCGGAATACACGCTCGCCTCGCAGCTTGCGATTCAGCAAAACGGCCAGGAAAAGCGCGAACCCGATCTGCAGAGGAAGGCCAAACAAGGTCAAAAACAAGGTATTGATCAGAGAGCCGCGGAATTCCCTATCCGCAGCCAACAGCCTGATGAAGTTCTCCAAGCCAATCCAGGTTGAGGGCGTGCCGATGCGGTAATCGGTGAAGCTCCAATAAAGAGAGGCCACCATCGGAAACACGACGAAGATCAGGAAACCCACGATCCAGGGAGAAGCGAAAAAATAGCCTGCAAATGTGTTCTCTTGCCGCTGCCTGGATTGCCCGGCCAGCTTTGAGATAAACCGGGCGAGAGAGCCGACCAGATAGCTCGACAAAGCTATGAAGGCCACAGTCCCAAATGCCCAGAGAAGTGTATAGATGTAGGGATGCTGTTTCATGGAACGTACTCCAAAAAAGAGTTGGGCGAGTATAAACCCCGCCCAACCCCATTATGGCGGCGAGTTACTCGATGTAGCCCGCGTCGACGAGAACCTGTGTGTACTGCTCCTGGATATTTTTAAGCGTGGTTTCCTTATCCTGCTGGTCGGTCAGATAAGCGCCAAGCTCGCGCTGTAGAATATCTTGCAGCTTGGTAGGCTCCAGGATACCCGCGAAACCATAGCTATACTCGGCAGCCAGCTCGGCTTCACGCTGGAGGACCGGATTTTCAACCACGTAGCCTGTGTGTGCGTCGGACCGGGCCGGGATCAGGTTCATGGTTTCGTTATACTTGTGATTGTTGTCTTTCGAGAAAACAAACTTCATAAACTCGGCAGCCATATCAACATTCGGGCTGTAAGCCGGCACTGCCCACCAATCGACGAAGGAGAGAACGATGGGCCGGCTATCCGAGAAGTTCTCCAGATCGCCGGTAAAAGGCTGGATATCAATCTTCTCCCAAACCTCACTATCAAGTGCCGGAGCAGCCCAGCCGGAGTGCCACAGACACACTGCGCCATTGCCTTCTTCGATGACGGAGCCCGTGCCTTCGGGCAGGGTGCCGACGGTGTCATCCGGGTAAACGGCGCGCTTCAGGTCATAGTTGAACTGAATGGCGGCATCTGCCTCAGGTGAGTCGAAGTTCGGTGTGATACCATCGTCCTTGTAAAGCGTGCCACCGAGCGACCAGATCGTATTCAGATACCACTGGAAGTCGGCCATTGTTCCGGCATCAACCGGGACAAACCCCTGTTGGGTGAGCGCGTTAGTATCAGCATCGATGACTGTTGCCGTCTCCGCGAACTTAACCCAGTCGGCGAAATTAGTCGGTTGGGCATCATAGCCGGCCGCCTCCATCAGGTCAGTGCGGCAGAAAACATAGCGAGGCGCTGAGAAGATCGGCAAGCCGCGCAGCTCACCATCCCACGATGCGTTTTCCAGTGTGCCGGGGATGAAGTTCTCGATCTCAGGCCATGCCTCCGGGCCAAGCCTGTCATTCAATGGAGCGAGCTGATCGCCATACAGTCCGTTGAACTCCGAGCCAAGGTTGATAATATCGGGGCCTTCACCGGCGGCGAAGTAACCGGCGACGGTCTCGCTAAAGGTGCCCCAACTTCCCCAGACGAACTCGATTTCAACGTCCGGATGCATCTCCTGGAAGGCAGGGACCACCTCGTCCTCAAGCCAGACATCGGTTGCATCAGCGGCATAGTCGACGACATAGACCGTTAGCGTTACCGGTTCTGTGGGCCCCTGGTCCATCGGGGCCTCGGTAGCGCCACTGCAGCCAACCAAAGCAAAGATCGTTACGAGAACCAACAAAATGAAAGACAGCTTCTTGATATGCATTGCTTCCTCCTTGATACACACCATCGGTGCATTTGAACGGGGAATGCTCCTTCGAATTGAATACCTCAATATTTGATGCTAAATTACTTAACAACGGCGTGGGAAAACTTTCTACCAACTGCCTCCCTAGCGAACGGTCGAAAGCTCTCGCGCCTCTCTTCACTATCTCACCGCAGCTCCTCCTTTCGATTTCCAGGCCGGTTAGGACTGCTCACCTGCGCGATCGAGCTGTGCACATTGAGGGAAAACCGCTCGATGTAACTTTGTACGTAGCCGGCGATATCCATCGCCGGGTCCACGATCAGGGGGGTGAGATCCATACCAAAACAGAGGCCTGTTGAGTTATCTACACCATGCGATGTGAAGAAAGTCGCATTGGCGCGACGGCGACCCATGGTTGCCAGGTCGTAGCGTTTCCCTCCACAAATCTGAGAGTCAAACACACCTAGTAAGGCCTCCTGGAGATTTTCTCGAGAGGAACAATCAAAGACGATCTTGTCCTCATCCGGCATCCAATCGAGATTCCGCCACACCTCGCAGCCATACAGGTGTTGGGGATGAAGCTCTTTCGGCAGATCTCGTATAGCCTGGATCACGCGCACGGCAACAGCAATATGTGTGGCATGTTTATCGGCCAGATTGTGTGTGTAAACCGTTGCCGGCCGGGTATACTCGAGAACCCGTTTGATGTCGGCTGCTACCTCCGGCCTGCTGCCGTCCTTCACCATCGAGCTGGGATAGTCAAGTAAAACCTGAGCCCCATACTGGCCAACAGTGGCTGCTGCTCTCTGCTCCACTGCACGGACTACCTGCATCTGCTCGTCGGTGTAGTCTCCATAGAGGTCATCGCGGGGAGAACCGCCGCCGTTGGTCACCACTACGCCGGTAAACCACCTATCACTGCGTTGATAGCACTGCAGGATGCCGTCAATCGCCATGATCTCCAGGTCATCCGGGTGCGCCCCGATGGCCAAATGGGTGGTGCGCTTGAGTGCCTTTTCCGGCGATATGTTGTCCGGCACAAAAACCGCGGCTGTCTCAAGATTGAACTTTATCATCGGTCACCCCCCTCTGAGCATAGGCAGGCTCGCCGCTGCAATGGACTGCCCGACACGGCGGCTCTTCTCGTCCGGGAGATGCAGGGTGAGCTTTGCTGCCAGTGCGGGGAATTCTTCTTGCAGAACCTTCCTGGCCCCCTCAACCATCAGCGGGCCTCCCCGCCCCGATGTGCACCTTCCTAAGATCAAGACATGTTTCAAGTCATAGAAGTCCGCATAGTGTGCCAGTGCATAGCCAAGATAGATACCCATCGACTGCCAGATTTCCACAGCATCCGCATCGCCTGCTTCCAGCTTCTCTTGAACGAACCTCAGTTTCTGTGCATTAGATAATTCCGCAGGGATCTGGACGCCGGCTTTCCGGGCAAGCCGGAAGACACACTGCTGAGAGAAGTACTGTGCCCCTACACCGCGATCTCCCGACCACTCATCAATAGGAGCATCCGGGTTATAATCAACGGGCGCAAAGGCCAGCTCATTCAGCCAGCTGGTTATGTTTCCGTCGACGGTAACATACCCGGCAGCTTCGCTCGATCCCATTGCAATACCCAGCACACCGTTATCTCCCAACGACATCGATCCGGCTAATGCGGTTACTTCGCCGTCGTTGACAATCTCCAGCGGCACGCCAAATTCCTCGCGTATCTGGAGAAACATGCTGCGCACCTGATCGAAATCTTCCTTCGGCACACCCCGAAACAATGAGGCAATCATCGGGCGATTGTCGATATAAACACCGGCAGAGCTGCCACCAATTGCATCAACGCGAGGCATTTTAGAAGCGGCAAGCTTCAAGGCAGCGACAATTTTCTGTCGATGATAGTCAGGAGACCGCTGGTCGCGTGGATTCCATTCGATTTCCGTGGCAAATATCGCATCACCGTTGGCGATAGCTGATACTTTTAGGTCAGATGCTCCCAGGTCAAACCCGATCCGGTAACCATCCAGGTGAAACCCGAGAGGCTGCTGCGGCTCATTTTGAGGAGGTACCTCGTCCGGCTTGCAAGGAATGACGGTAAAGGGCTGAAGGTAAACGTCTTCCCCCATGAACCGGACATCAAAGGAGCGCTCACCTTCAATGGTGTAGACAGCCTTGATGGCAGCAGCGATATGTTCGGGTCCACCAACATAGACCTTCCAGCCGCTCCGCTGCCAGAGCAAAAACTTGATGATGCGCTCAACATAACGCAGATTGTCTTTAGATGCCGGATGTTCTTCCGGGAATATGGCCGTTTTGTAGCGAGAAAGGGCGCCATGTGCCCGTTCCAAACCAATCACCAACGGAATGCCACCGCCACTCTCCTGTACGGCATGCCGAAAAGCCCGGTTATACAACGCGGCAGGAAGAAAATCGGCGTCCAATGGGGGAACATACCCAGAACAAACAGACAATGTAGTCGGAAACATGGCAGCTCCAGTGCTAAGTCAGTCTCAATTCATTTGACAGAAGCAGCGCTGCTGCACCTAAGATCACGATATCCTGATCAAGCTCTGATGCGTCAACGCGGACATTGGAAGCCAGCTCAGGCAAAATACCACTGGCTATCTGTGCCCGGATTGGCTCAAGCAGCGCATCGCCCGAGCGTGCCAGACTGCCGGCAATGATGACCTGTTCTACATCTAGTATGCTCACGAGGTAGGAAAGTGCAGCGCCGAGGTGCTTGCCGGCATCTGTGATGATTCGCCGGACGGCCTCGTCTCCGGCGTCATACGCGCTAAGAACAATATTGGTATTGATCTGCTCAGGGCTCGCCGCGAATTGATGCAGCAGCGAATCGGGGCTCTGGGCAAAGAGATCACGAGCCTTGCCGTTCACAGCCCGGCTGCTGGATAAAGTCTCCAAACATCCCCGGTTGCCGCACCGGCATAAATTGCCGCCCTCTTGAACAACAATATGCCCGATCTCGCCTGCGCCAAAATGGTCGCCAACATACAGCTGCCTGTTGATAATTAATCCCGCGCCAATACCACGCCCTACTTTGACAACCATCAGGTTTGTCACATCTGTAGCCTGGCCAAATGCAATTTCAGCTAACGCTGCCAGCTGGCTGTCATTGGCAATGTAAACAGGGAGCTGGTAGCGCTCCCCAAGCAGTTCCGCCAGCGGAAGATCGTGCCAATCCAAGTTGACAGCGCTCCGCACAATGCCCTGCTGCATATCCATCAAGCCGGGCGCACCAATGCCAATGCCAACGAGCGGACTTGTGGCAGCTGCCATCAACTCTTCAATCAAGGAATAGACCAGGCTCAGCGCCGCATCGCCATCTCGATCGTTAACCGGTAGACCGGCACGATGTCTGATAGCACCCCGCAGGTTGATGACTGCGCCCCGGAATTCACTGTCGGCAAGATCGAGCGCAAGAACATGGCGTGCATCATCAATCACGCTGACAAGCGTCGGCGGCTTACCGACCGCGATCTCGCCAGGACCGATCTCCTCAATCAACCCATCGTCCATCAACTCGCCGACAAGCCCCGAGACCGTCGGACGAGTCAGGCGGGTCTGCCGGGCAATATCGGCACGGCTCAGAGGGCCCTCACTATAGATGACGCGAAGGACTAAACTGGTATTGTGTTCTTTGGTTTGTTTGTGTGTGGCCTTGTGGCCTGTCAGGTCAGTCATGAGGCTCCCGGTAATTAGTAAGTTCTGTTAACTAATTAAATCATAGTTGATCAATCGCATCCTGTCAACAATCAAAACAGGTAGACACCGACCCAAGGCACAGAGACAGCCATTCTCGACAAATTGAGGGCTTAAGCCTAAATTTCGCACCTTAAAAACCGAACAGACAAAGAGTTTGAGGGTTTCAAGAGGGGAAGCTCTCACACAAAGTAGC
>JAFGMS010000044.1 GCA_016927375.1 Anaerolineae bacterium | reverse complement strand
CAGTCGAGAAGTGCAACGCAAAGTACTTTATACAGTTGGGAAGATTGCCTTAATCTGGCGATGAACTTATGCCCAACTGTACTAGAGCACGATCTTGATCAAGCGATGGAATGCTGACAACAAGACAAGGCCTCACTTTTGCGGCGAGGCCAAGATCGACGAACCATACTTCGCCTCGATTGGCCTTACTCATGCAAGGACTCGCAACGGTCAAGCTCTGAGAAAACTGCATCAGCAGCCAGGACAAGTTCTTCGTCGATTAGAGGAGGAAACTCAAAATGGGCTACCCGACGAATGATCTCGCTGGCGAGCTCCCGTTTTTCATCCTCGGCTAATTGTTCAAAAGAATCGAGTAGTTCTTGGATCGCTACACTCATGCGCTACTTCCTGCAAATGGCTCTTGTCGCCAAGAAACCAATCCTTACTAAGTTGTTTTCCTATAATTGATTCTATCACAAATGGCGGTGACGCAATGACCGCGATCAGGGTATTTCCTCTGATCGCCTAACGAAAAAGCTCACGCGCGCGGCGGCTTCACCGTTGAGCCATGCTATACGCTAGATGCTGCATTTGCAGTATCGCCGATACAACTCGCGGCGACAGCGCGTCGTGTGCAGTGTGGATTAGCCAGCCCCCTTGTTCTCAACTCCACATGCCATTCTCACCCTCCTAGCTTCATCATCACTTTTCGAAGCGTGATAAAGGGTACTATAGCTTTGGGTGCCTTGTAACGTGCTGGTTTCTTGCTGATACATAATTCCAAATGGTCTACCGCCTTCTCTACGCTCATCATGAAGGGCTTGAAATCGCCCTTTGCCATCTTCGTATCGACAAAACCAAAACGAACGTTCGTAACATACACCCCCTTGGGCTTCAAGGCCAATGCCAGACCAGCAAGGTAACTAGAGAAGCCCGCCTTTGACGCATAGTAGGATGGTGCCTCTGCCGAAATGAGTTCATCTGCCAGGCTGGAAATACCGATGAAGTGCCCTTGCCCCCTCTTCACCATTTGCGGGATTACTGCTGCCGCGGTTCTCACCATTCCAGTCAGATTGACGTCGATGATTCGCTCTTCACCGCTCATATCCAAGGGGTTCAGCAGTTCACCGATCCCCACAAAGTAGATGCACAGATCCGGTGGACCTTCCAGAACCAGTGCATCGAGCAACTCTGAGTAGCCACCATCGCTGACATCCGCAACTCGATGGTCATAGGCTAGGTCAGTGACTGGCGATTCGCTTCTCGAAACGCCGGTGATATTCCATCCGGCGGCAAGCAACCTCTTTGTTGTTGCCAACCCCATGCCATCAGAGTTGCCGATCAGCATCGCTCTATTTTGCATTTGGACTCCCTTGAAAATAGTACTGAGTAACGAGTGCCGAGCAACGAGTTAAAAGTTTTGTACTTTGTATGTGTCTACTGCTATCACAAGCCTCAGCATAACCGGTCTTCACCCATCCTGTCATTCCCGCGAAAGCGGGAATCCATACGCCACAATCACCGGCAAGCCGTTGCTGTTTTCATCCCCATTGGTGAGCCTTGGCTCATGAGCCACTCCTTTGAAAATAGTGCTGAGTAACGAGTGCCGAGCAACGACTTGAAGACTTCAAACGATCTTCATCCCCCGAGGGAAGCATTCTAATGCTCGATAATCCGGACAGCATTTCCCACACTATCCTCAGCCCGGTATTGGCAGCCAGCGCCTCGAATTCATCGCCGGCTGCAATGCGTACCTGATGACCCGTTCTTCGCAGACCCGCCCCAAGTGCAACCAGCGGCTGGACATCGCCACGGGAACCAATCGCCAGGATAGTAATACGCATTTTGTCTCCCTCAGGAAACAGTCGTGAATGATGAGACAACCACAAGTCTACTGGTACCGCCATCGATCACAAAGTCGCAACACCCTTGTCATCATGGAGGCCGCAGGGTTTTTACTCCTCTGCAGCCTCCACAGTCCAGATTAGTCTCCCAGGTCTATCTCGTGTTGGGCAAAGAACTCGCCTGCGTCCTCCATCCACTCCGGCCAATCGGTGAGCCATTCGGCCACGCTCACATCGCGGATGCGGTCAGATGTGGGAATGTAGGGCTTCAGATCGAGCACCGGTGTGCCGTCCTCGGCGTCCAGCCATGGCAAGGTGACTACGCCATTCTCGACATCCACGTCGACCACGAACATGGTGGTCAGCCCAATCGGGTTGGGACGGTAGGGCGCGCGGCAGGCGAACACACCGGCCTCGACGCCCTGTGCGTATGGCAGCGAGGTGGTGGTGATGGCCCGCTGCTTTGGGTTATCGTTCTGATGTGCCCACCAGAAGACCATCACATGACTGAACTGTCCCAGCTCCTTGAGCGCCGGGCGGTAGGGCCCCAGGATTTCGATGCGGAAGCCGTCCTCGCCAGCACGCACGTAGCCAATGGGCGACATCTGATAGGTTTCCTTCTCTGTCATCGTTTCATCTCCTTTTGCAATTCGATACTGTAGTGGCAGTATAGCAGCAGGAGATGCAATTCTCTTGACGTTGGCTGCCAGGTCGCGCGAACACCGGCACGCCCAGACCTCCAAACTTGACGATTCTTGCTATGGGGTGAACAACCTTGACCATTCTCAGTATGGAATGGCATGCTGGGAATGAGCAGAACAAGAGAACAGGACTTACGCAGAGAAGAGCTTTTTATCCACGAATTCCACAAATCTACACCAATTACAAACAGACTTTGAGAAATTTGCGCCATTCGCGGATAGAACTCTTCTGTGATGGCAGACACGCAACAAAGTGTGTAGGTCCTGAGAAGCTACAAGTAGCAATTAGTAGGCAAGACAGGCTTGATACAGCTCCTCGTTTGCCGCTTCATCCTCCGCAAACCGATCCCGTGACTCGCTCCGATGCTCGAAGTATTTGCCCGTTTTCTCCTGCCCAACAGGGTCGGTTGCCAGCCACACAGGCGTTGCCGCGCCCTGGTCAGGGCTCTCATGGCCGCCGAAGCCCAGATTGTTGCTCAAACTCGAATTGACATCGCCGGGGTGGCAGGCATTGACCGTGACACCGTGAGGGCTGAGCCGTTTTGACATGGCGACGGTCAGCATGCGGTCGGCCTGCTTGGATTGTCGATAGGCCTGGCCATTGGTATAGCGGCGCCGCTTGAACTCCAGATCGTCGAGGTCCAAATCGCCTGCCCAGTAGCTGGCCACATTGACCACCCGGCTGGGCGCCGACGTCTTGAGGACATCACTGAAGGCCTCCATCATCCAGACGTAGCCGAGCACGTTGGTCGCAAACTGAAGCTCGATGCCTTCCGGCGTCTCCTGCCGCTGGCGAGGCGTTGTGGCAGCATTGTTGATGAGCACATGCAGCGGCCCCTGCCATCGATCGGCCAGGGCCTGCGCCTCCGCCTTGCGCGAGACATCGACCAGCTCATAGTGGACTTGCTCGTTGCCGGTCGCCTGTTTGATCTCCTGCACCGCCCGCTCGCCTTTGGCCTGGTTGCGGCACGCAAGAACAACCTCGAAGCCCTTAGCGGCCAACTGCCGGGCTATCGCTTGGCCAATCGCTCCGGTCGCGCCGGTGACAAGTGCCACAGGAGTTTGGTCGTGCTCGCTTGAAATGGACATGGTGTCTGTTTACCTCGCTGATTTGTTTGAAACACACCCTCTTTAATAAGGCCAACAGATGAAAGCCGATGGCTGACTGCTGGGCGCTTCGTAAGCTACTTCTGGTGATGTTCATAGGTCCGGCCACCTACCCCAAATATGAGCGCAGCCAGCAGGGCACAGAACGCGGCAAACAAGAATACGGCTTTTCCGCCGACCCCATCCCATAGGTAACCGGCCACCACAGAGCCCAGGCTCTGGCCAAGGCCTCCAAATGCAGCACCCATCAAGGCTTGGGCTGTGGCGCCAAGACCGGGCGGAGCTATGGAGCTTACATAACCAACAGTTGATACCCAGAATATAGCAAAACAGATGCCTATGCCGAACGTACAAACAACAATCAGGATAGGTGTAGGGCTCAACCCGATCAAGATCCATACCAAGACGTAGCCCGATAACGATCCCAGAATAAGCCGGTTATAACTGTAGCGAGCAGACCAATACTTCCCGAGATACATCATCGGGATCTCCATCAGCGCATTGGCTGCCCACCCCATGCCCACCTGCTGTTCCGTTCCCCCAAGGTCTAGAATAGCAAGACCCAGAAAACCGTTGTAGCCGGCTGCGCCCATTCCCAAGAACATAGCAGCGATCAGAAAACTCAGATAATCTCGCTGCCCGAGCAGCTTCCCTATTCCTTGCCGGATTCCAACCCTGTTCTCAACACGGTTGATAGGCATGAGAAAACCCAGCCCAGCACAAAACACTCCCAGAGAACCGGCGTAAAGCCAGAATATCAGGGTCAGGTCGGCTCTTGACAGCCAATGGCCTAATCCGTAGGCGGCCAGAACAAAACCGATGGTCCCCCACACCCGCTGACGCCCATAATTGTCATCGGCCTGTTTGACCAGAACCATTACCGAGCTATCCACAATGCTGAGAATGGGAGAGCGGAACCACGCAAACGCTATGCTCAATATCAGGATAATCCAGAAGCTATAAAACGGGATGAAGAGCAGGCTAACCATCCCGGCTGCAAAGGAACATAGAGCCAGAACCCCACGATGAATCTGCCACCGATCGGCGATAGCACCCCACATGGGACCGGCAACCAGCGCAACCAGAGGAGGAACACTGCTCAGCCAGCCAATTTGAGTCCCTGTCAGCCCTCTTGACTTGAAATAGACATTGAGAAAAGGCATCAGGCAGCCAATGGCTACGCAAAAGAAAAAATAGTAGCTCTTGGCTACCAGCAAACCTCGCTTAAGCACGGCAGGATCGGTCTGAGTATCAGTTATCAATGTGGATGGTGATTGGGTATGTATGATGGTCATCCCTCAAGTGTCATGGCGTGAAGGCTGATGCCCGGTGAATCATCAAACCGGGCTGCAATCTGGCCGAGCGTCTCGCCGGTGAGCGGGTGAACGAAATCGGGGTTGAGGTCGGCGAGCGGCAGGGCGATGAAGGCGTGCTTCAGGGTATCCTCGTCGGGGATGACCATCTCGGTCTCGCCATCGGCATACTCAATCACCAGCCCTAAAACGTGATCCCCATACAGCACAATATCGAGGTCGATGGGACGCGGCGCGTATTTATCGGCTGTGCGCCTGCGACCCAGGCGGTCTTCGATCTTGAGCAAGATGGACTGCTTCAGCTCCAGCACCGTCAGCTCAGACTCGATCAGCACGGCAGCATTCAAGAAGTTGGGCTGGTCCGGGTTGGCTTCTCCCTGTGCGTTGATGGGAGTACTTTCGTAAACACGAGATACCCGCTCGACCGGCAGCTTTTCGGACAGCAGCTGCACGGCTTCGCGCAGGTTCCGCTCCGGCTCGATGTTGGAGCCAAGCAGGATGAAGATGGGAACCGGCACAGGATGCGCCTGGGCCTTGGGCAGGAAGGGAGGATTGCGCTTACTCAAAGTCAATGGCCTCTCGTTCTATCTCCACGCCAACCGAGCGGGAAAAGCGCAGCGCGCCGGGCTTCTCCACCCGCACGACTACCCTGGGGACCTTGAAATCTACCACACAGATGCGGGCGATGGCCGTCGCCAGTGCTTCGACCAGGCGATACTCTGATGCTTCGACGTGTTGGATGATGGCCTTGGTTAACGTGCGGTAATTGATCGTCTCATCCACATCATCGAGCTTCCCGGCTGCGTCCAGGTGCGTAAAGAGAGTCAGATCGATCAGAATGTCCTGCTTGTCGCGCCGTTCCCATTCCTCGATGCCGATAATGGCGCGCAGCAGCAGGCCTTTGATGATGATTTTGTCTTGGACTGTCAAAGGGATGTCTCCTTAAAGGCTAGTTTACAGTTCACAGTCTACAGTTTCTGGTGATCAGCCCACAACAGTCAACCAATCGTCAATCACAACGACCTTTGGTCGTCAATCATCCTGGCCCAACCAGGCCAGTGCCACTTTGGATACCCTGTCATATACCTGCTCCAGCTCCTTGCCTGCGCCAGCAGGTGGGGCACCGAGTTGGGCCAGCATCGGCGGGCGGTCAGGGATGGCCGGGGCCGTACGCACCAGGTTGGTGGGGTCGCCCGTCCAGAAGAGCGACAGATTGGCGTCCAATGGGGGTGCCTGATGTATCACTGCCTCTCCAACAACTTCTGTCGATTCATCGCCACGGCCACGGCGGCGGCGCAGCCCATCCAGGACCTGCTCGCGGGTGCGGCCGCGCAGGTGGAAGAGGATGAAGGGATCGACGTCAAGCTGCTCGGCAACCAAATAGTAGACAGCGGCGCAGTGTTTGCACGGGTTACCCCAATCTGGGCAGGAACACTCAAAGCCGATGTCCTTGCGGCTGCGCGGGAAGAGCGAAAGCCCAACACTCTGGAAGACACCCTCGATGTCATTGGGCATCTCGCCCGACAGTAACTTGGCGGCATAGATAGCCTGCCCCGCCAGCGCATCGAGCGCCCCTTCCCACTCGACTTCGGTGAACGTTCCCAGCTCGACAATAGATTGGTAGGGCTTCGAATAGTGCCCCTGGACGAGCGAATAGGCGATCCCGCTCTGGATGGTCAAGTCAAGCACCGAGCCGTTGCGCGCGTAGCGCTTGCCGCGGTCGAGCCGGGCATCGCCCAAGCGCATCATGGCCGCCACCCACTGCTGTGCCCACCACGTCGCGCCGATATCCCCCCGTTTGCTGACGGCCTGCACCGGCCCTTCGATCACCAGCGCATCGGCCGATACGTCGATCTCCTCGTATTCCCCTTCGTAGTCATAGTCATCATCGTAATCGTAGTACCAGGACATCATGCCTCCATTGACGATTGACAATTGCTGATTGACGATCAAAAAACACATCGTTGTGACGATTGGCTCAATCAGTCCCGTCTCATTGGCAAACGAGTCTAGACTCGTTTGTGATCGTGTTTAGACTCGTTTGTGATCGAGTCTAGACTCGTTTTCAAACGCTTCTAATCTTGTCTGCCACCCTTAGCCTTCCTTAGCACCTGAGGCTGGTTACGGATATTCATCCGTAACCTGATACTCAGCAGATTTTAATCTGCGAACCTTACCTACTAAAAGAGCTGTGTATCGGACTCTCATGTGACGTGGGTGCGTAGCCGCCGGATTAAAATCCGGCAAATAGGGGTGACAAGTGATGCTTTGCATCATCCATATCCGTCACCAGCGAACACCTATCACTCACCACTGTAAACTCACTCAACCGCCTCTTGCCGTAGGCTGACCAGTTCGCGCAGGTCGTCGTTGCTCATCTCGGTGATCCAGCTCTCACCGGCCCCGACGATGCTCTCGGCCAGCGCCAACTTGTGCTCGATCAACTCATCGATGCGCTCTTCCAGCGTACCCAGGCAGATGAACTTGTGCACCTGCACGTTCTTGGTCTGCCCGATGCGGAAGGCGCGGTCGGTGGCCTGGTTCTCGACCGCCGGGTTATACCATCGATCATAATGGAAGACGTGGCTGGCACGGGTCAGGTTGAGTCCTGTTCCACCCGCCTTCAAAGAGAGAATGAACAAAGACGGCCCGTACTCGGCCTGGAAGCGGTCGATCATCTCCTGGCGTTTCTTAGCCGGCGTGCCGCCGTGCAGGTACAGCGTCTCGACACCCAATTGCTGCTCCAGGTAGGGTTGGAGGAGGCTGCCCATCTCGGCATACTGGGTGAAGATCAGCGCCCGGTCGCCCTCGGAGAGCGCCTCATCGAGCATCTCGCCCAGGCGGTCCAGCTTGCCGCTGCGGTCGTCCAGCCTATCGCTGCTTTCCTTGAGGAAGTGAGCCGGGTGATTGCAGATCTGCTTGAGACGCGTCAACATGCGCAGCACCGCGCCGCGCCGGGCCATGGCATCTTCGGCGCCTTCCATGGCAGCGATTTCCTCTCGTACTACCGCCTCGTACAGCGTAGCCTGCTCGGCCGAAAGGGTGCAGTATACCTTGTTCTCGAACTTCTCCGGCAGGTCGGCGATGATGTTGGAATCGGTTTTGAGGCGCCGCAAGATGAACGGGGCGGTCAGGCGGCGTAGTGCTCCCGCCGCCTCTTCATTGCCATAACGCTCAATGGGAATGCTGAACTGCGAGCGGAAGGTATCGTGGCTGCCCAGATAGCCCGGGTTGAGGAAATGGAAGATCGACCACAGCTCACTCAGGCGGTTCTCGACCGGCGTCCCGGTCAGGGCGATGCGCTGCTCAGCCTGCAACGCACGCGCAGCCTGGGCCTGCTTGGTCGATGGGTTTTTGATGTTCTGCGCCTCGTCAAGCACCACTTCCGACCACTCGACCGCTTCCAACGTCTCGCGGTCGCGGGACAGCAGGGCGTAGCTGGTCAGGACAACATCGACTTCTTGTGATGCCTGGATGAACTTCTTGCCTCGCAGCCGGTCCTTGCCATGATGGGGCATGACCTTGAGCGAAGGCGCAAAGCGACCCAGCTCATGCCGCCAGTTGCCCACCACCGAGGTCGGGCAGACCAGCAATACAGGCTGCTGCACATCGAGCTTTTCGCGCTCGTGCAGCCATAGGGTAATAGCCTCAATCGTTTTCCCCAAACCCATGTCGTCTGCCAGGCAGGCGCCCAGCCCCATCTGCCGCATCTGGTTCAGCCAGCCGAAGCCGCGCTCCTGGTAGGGTCGAAGCGTCCCATTCAGCGATGCCGGAACCGGCGGTGGCACTGCCGTGTCGGGGCTGCGCAGCTGAGCAAAGAGATCGTCCAGCCAGCCGCTCATGTCAACTGCATCGACCTCCATGCCATCGATTTCAGTATCGGCGCCATCGGCCGCCAGCTTGAGCGCATCGAGCAGCCCCATCTCACCCTCGCCGGTTTCCTGCTCGAAGAACTTGAGCGCCGCCTCGATCTGCTCAGGATCGAGCGCCACCCACTCGCCCTTGAAGCGCACCATCGGCTGCTTGAGCGCCACCAGTTCCTCGAATTCCTGCTTGCTGATCGACTGCCCGCCGATCGACATCTGCCACTTGTAATGCAGCAGCGCGTCACGCCCTAGAATGCCACCCGACGTGCCTTCCGGCGGCTCCAGCGTGACCCTGGCTTTCAGCTTCGCGGCCCGCTTCCACCAATTGGGGACCAGCACGCTGAAGCGATTGGCCTCGAGCAGCGGCAGCGCATCGACCAGGAAGTGGTAGGCCTCCTTACGATCCAGTCCCACCCCGACCGGGCTTGCTTGATGTAGACTGCGTTCGATAGGCGGAAAGACCCTGGATGCCAGGCCGAGCGCGGCCAGAAGCTTCTCCTGCGGGTTATCAAAGCGGCGCTCCAGCGCGTGCAGCGTCTTCCCTTTCGAGTTCCAAACGGTCTTTGCCTCGACCAGTACACCAGGGTCATCGGCGGCCTGGAGCAGATAGTTAAGCACCCAAGGATCGTCTTCCCGTGTAGGCTCTTCCAGACGGAAGCAGACCCGGAAAGCGCCCACCGCGCCGCCCGTCGAGGCCTCCTGCCAGTTCTGCCATGCCTCGAACAGAGCGCGGTTATCGGCAGTAGAGCCCGCCACCTGGCGCTCTTTGCCGACCAGCGCATTCAGCCATCGATGGGTTGGCAGGCGCCTTTCCTGCCGGTACTCCTCGCGGATGAAAGCATCGACGGTCTCGTGAAGGAAGTTGTCCAGCAGGTCAAAGGGCTGTGTAGCCTCGGCGGGATCATCGCCGACTGCACGGCAGAGCGGCGGCATGTTGGCCGCCAACTGGGCCACCAGATCGGCATCGGGTTGTGGCTGCCAGTGAGCCAGCAGCTGATTGCCGCGCATCTCGAGTGCCGGGATATAGCGCTGCTCTATCAGACAGTTCATAGCCAGCATGGCCGCCTGCCGCCAGAAGCGCAGATCATTTCCTAAGAGGAACCCTACCTGGGTCTCATGGGGTAGGGGGAGCTGGATGAAGTAATCCAGCGCATCGGTCGGTGAGATGGTGATGATGTCGGTAAGCTGCCAGGGCAGCAGTTCCGGATCGCCATCAGGGGCGGGAGCACCTGCGCTGGTCGCTTCAGGCGACGGGCAGGGATGCTTGCCCATGCCGGGCAGCCACAGGGTCGCCTCCAGGCCGTCCGGTTGTGCTTCGGTGGTATAGTGGTCTAGGTGATGAAGCAAATCGTTGGTGCTCATCGCAAAAGGATGCGGCGTCGATTTGCCTCGCCTGCCCTTCCTGATCTGTGGGGTGATCGATGTGTCCTCGCCCCACAACATGAATCTCTGCCGGTCCGGCAGCCAGGTACCATGTAGAACGTACATACTTATCCCAATCCTCTATCTGCAATGTTCGCAAGCGGTCAGATTATAGCATATGGCTAATGGCCTATGGTTTGTAGCCGACTGACGTGAGCCATTAACTATGGGCTGTGCAGCCTATAGAATACCTTGATTTCAAAGCACAGGGGTATACATTGGAGAAATACGATCGCTGGTTGACTACTTGTCAGAACCTGGGACACCGATTATCCCTTCACCCCCATCGACAGGGATCAATGCACCGGTCATGTAACCGCCGGCAGCCAGGAACACAACTGCCCGCCCCACATCTGCCGGATCACCGGGGCGGTTGAGTGGTACGCGGCTCCAGATCTTTTCCCAGGCCTCGCTTTGCGGGTCCATATCGGCCGGCGCCATGACCGGGCCGGGCACAACAGCATTGACGCGAATATCCGGGGCCAGCTCCAGGGCGGCAGCCTTGGTCAGGTGGATCAGCGCGGCCTTGCTGACACCATGCTGGGCGAAACCCAACCGGGGCGAGATGCCGATGTGATCGGCTATGTTGACGATCAGGCCGGCCTCGCGCGGCGCAGGAGGGTCGATGTGCATCAGGCGGGCGGCGTGCCGGCTGCACAAGAACGGCGCTCGCAGATTGACGGCCATCACACGGTCCCAATCTTCAGCAGTAATCTCGTCGAAGGGACGGCGCTCGAAGCTGGAGGCGCTGTTGACCAGCACGTCCAGCCTGGCGAAGCGTCCCTGCACGGCATCGAACAGCGCTGCGATCTGGCTCGGATCGGACAGATTGGCCTGATAGGGGAATACCTCGACACCCAATGAGGCGATTTCATCGGCAGTCTGGCGGGCGGCATCAACCGAGCCGCCGTAATGCAGCACAATGTTGGTGCCTTCCTGAGCCAACGCCAATGCAATCGCCTTGCCCACTCGATGCGCCGCGCCGGTTACCAGAGCGACTTTGTCTTTAAGTTGCATCTTAATATCTCTCCAAGTCAGGTGTGCTTCGTTCTTAGAATGACTGAGACATTCTGAAGCTCGGACTCCCCAGGGCAAAAACGGCCAGAAGAGGAATGCAAGCGTTGATGATTATAGCAGACCTCAATGATCTCGAAGATAGGGCAAGGTTTCCGCTTCTTAATAATGGCGTTAGCATAATCGCGTTTTATTGGGCATAATACCCCGAGATAAGTAGAGGTGTAATGAATTCTGTAGAATTGAGTCCGTCCTTATGGCAAAAGTTGCAGCAGTGGGCTCCTCTTGTTGTTGGTGTTGGTTTGTCTGCATATGCAGCTGTATACGTCGCCACCCATACGGCTGATCTTGAAAACCTCATCATTCAGGTGGGTTTTGCTGGGCCATTAATCAGCATAACTCTACAGACTGTCTTTGGGGCTTCTCCAATCCCGACTGAGCCATTAACCATGATCAATGGGATCGTGTTTGGGCCACTCATGGGTGCCTTCTATAGTTGGATCGGGTATATGCTGGCATCTGTCATTGAGTACTTCATTGGCGAGAGAATTAGCCGGGCATCCAACTTCGAGGATCAGCGGGAGAAGCTGCCGCTCGGATTAGGCCGATTTCCAGTCGACTCGCCCTGGTTCTTAATTCTTGCACGTATTGTACCTGGCTATGGCCCGAAGATGGTGGGGGTTGTTGGCGGGATGTATCACGTACCCATGTGGCGCTTTATCTGGACGGCGGCTATCCCCAACGCCATCGGCGCACTGGCATTTGCCTGTGGCGGCTATGGACTGGAAAGGCTGTTCTGAGCCGGCTCTATTGATGGCCGAGGGAGTGGAGCACGCTGCTCTTTACCTCAGTTATCTCCGCCCAGATGAGTTCGAACATCTTCTTGTTTTCTCCCTTGAAAACAGCAACGAGCAATGAGGCACGAGCAACGAGTTAAAAGCTTTGTAACTGCTCAGCTCTCAGCCTTTGGCTCTTAGCTTTTAGCTTTCAAGCTTCGATCTGTGACTTGTAAACTCAGACAGGAAACTCATCAAGTCTCACGTCTTACATATTTGCCTTTTACGCATCACTCATAGCTACATTAGAGGGCGCCAAGTAGCTGAGTAGCAACAAAGCTTTGCGCTTTGTATGTGCCTACTGCTATCACAAGCCTCAGCATAACCGGCCTTCGTCAATTCTGTCATTCCCGCGAAAGCGGGAATCCATACGCCACAATCACTTGCAAGCTGCTGCTATTTTCATCCCCTTCGGTGAGCTTTTGCTCATAGACCACTCCTCAGGCAATAACCCCCGAAGTCTTGTATCTGTCCCAAAACATTGTAGCAACATACGCGGCTTCGTTGTGTCATATCAGGGCCTAGTATTTCGGGGCCTAAGTAAACCCATAGTTATGGCTTGCCCCGAAATACTTAAACAGTTGGGCAAGAAGCGCATCTTAACTCTGGGGCTATTTAAGCCCAACTGTACTAACTACTTGAACCTGTTCTAGTGGTATGATGTCGCCTAAGATTTGCCCGGTAGCATCAACGGCGCTCAAGCGTGCACCTATCCCTCCTTCGCTGGGGTCTTCATACCAGCCCGTTTGCAGCCAGTAAGTGCCTGATGGTGTATCTAGTGGCACTGGAATGGAATAGGTGTCGATAATTATCTCATCTGGACGCCACCACCACGTTGGATAGGAGCCGGCGCAAGGCTGCATATCTTGTTGAGCATAGATGATGCTGCCGTCAACCTGGGGCGGCCCGATCAAATGCACGAATGCTTTATAGGGAATCTCCGATACTGAGGTCGCTTGCCAGACAAATGTCAATTGGAGCTGCTCGCCGGGGCTCACGGATTTGGTATCGAGCGTGTAACCCCACATCTTAACCAAATCCCCAAAGAATGCAGGCTTGGCTGTCATGACAGGAACCTGGGCTGTCTCCCCTGGTGGAATCTGGCACAAGTACGTGTCTGGTTTGTCCCCGATTGTACTGATCAAAGAACAAGACCCGGCTGGGAAGGCAGTTGTGAGAGAAGATAATGTGGATTGATCATTGGCCGGAATAGCATATATCGTAGCTGATGCGGTCTGATAAGGCGCCACCAGACAAGTTTGTCCATAAAAGGTGCGGAGATTTTGCGCGGCTTGAGGTCCGACTAGAGCTACAGTCGTGGAAAATCCGGGAGAGCTGTGAGCAGGGCGGCTGAAGGACGTAGCAAAGAGTGAAGCATCTGTCGGAGCCGATTGCAATGCCCGGCCAGCCCAGGTCTGCGGTCCTTCAAACATGTCGAACACCTCCGGTCGGTTGGCCCATAGCACAAAGTAGTCCCGGGTGGTCAGAGCGATGGAAAGACAGATGGCTATCCCCACCAACCAGTTTCCTAGTCTCCAGGGGAATGAATTGCAGATTAGCTCCATACCTAAAGCCACTATCAGCGCCAGGGCTGGTGTCACTATTGTCATTCGACCAAAATGTGGAGCACCAATCGATAGGATCGACGGTAAGAGACCACCGAACAACCATATCCATAGTGCCCAGGATTGTGTTCTGGGCCAATCTCGAAACATCACCCCCAGACCTGCTATAAAGAAAAGGGCTTGGAGGATATCCAGGGCAGGCCGGCCGGCAAAGTTGTGTCGCCAATTAGCATCGCCCTCAAGGACCAATCCGCCTATAGCTGCCCAGGTATTTGATAGCAGCGTGTTGATTGTGCTTGCCTCAGTGTTCAATGGGATCATTGTCTGTTGCACTCGTACAGAAAACCATTCAGGGTTTTGTAGAAAGAACAAGCCGAGAGGTGCGAAGACCAGCAGTGCAGCACTGCCCATCAATCCTCCCCCTATCAACAGGGATCGCTGGTTAGGCACCGATGTGATACGGCGTGAGATCCAGAGAGCGATAAAAGCACCCAGCGGTATGATCAGAAACACACGGAAAGCACGGTAAGTGTATAGTCCTAGGCCTAAACAGATACCAGTGACGATATAAGCCCAACGACTATTCGTTCGAACTGCACGCCAGAATGCGGCCATCGAACAGGCTGCTAATACTGCGGCCAGAATAGGCTCTACGCCAAAGCGGCTAAAGTCAACGTGCCAAAACAATGCTGCCAGTGCTGCTCCTGCCAGCATTCCGACCTTCCGCCCCGGAAACATCTCCTTACCACATCGGATGGTGGCTGCGACTCCAATAATGCCGGCCCAGGCCATGGCAAGCCTGCCTGCCCAGCTTACCGGTCCCATGATCTTGAGAATGAATGCAGTGAGATAGACAACTATGGGCTCATAACCATTGTTGCCGGTGATGAAGATTGGCCAGGATTTGCCCTGTACAATCTCTTGCGCCTGCAGCACGTTGTAGCTTTCATCGCTAAATAGACCTGGGGGAACTGTGGAAATCTGCCACAGCCGCAGGAAAGCGGCGATGAGCAGTATTCCGGTTATAAGGAATAATTGTAAGGAGAGCCGATTGTTTGTCGGATAACCCTGTTTAGCGCTCAGGTGTCTTCTCAACTAGGTATTCCTCTTTTCTAAGTCTGTTGTGGGACCAACACCCATCACCCTGATGCGATCCTGCCTGGCCCGTCAAATGACCAGTGCAATATGTATTGGTCTTTGTACACTTTGGTGAACAGGTAGAATGCTTGAGACGATCTAAAGCTCGAACTCCTCAGGGTTGAGATAGCCGAGAGAGAGGAGTTCAAGCGTTGACGATTATACCAGACCTCAATGAACCCAAAGGTGGCTTTATGAGCCTGAACGTGTGATGAGTGGTAACACATCCAGGCTTGAGTATGGAAAAGAGGCATTTGATAAGATTGCTGAGAAGGTAGGAATAGAAGAGACACCTGCGTTCTCGGTGGTGAAAGCGGATGTTTTCGAGGATGGGGATGTGTGCTAACTCGCCATCTTTTGGCGGATCAACGAGGCCACCTCGCTGGTGGAGTGTTTGCTGCCCAGGCTGCCCGTGGTACTGACTACTTAATGTGCTTAACCTTCAGTCTGGGGCCATGGTGAGTTCCTGAACACATCTTTCGATGTAAAAACCGTCTACAGCTTGCCTGTAGGATGCAGCTTGACCTGGATCACGTTCCAGCCGGTATGAGGACTGCGTTTCAGACGCAGTGTTGCCTTGCCGTCTATGGTAACAGCATCGTCTATTTCTCGTATTTCTCTGTCCCACGATACCGCCATCTCAACAGTAGCATAATCGCCTTCAACCTCACACTTTTGTGGGTCAGCCCTGAAGTTGGAAGTAATTCCCAGCCCGGCGCGAAGCGTGCTCAGATATTGCCTCATTTCAGCCAGCGTTATGGATGCACCCTGCGGGTCAAGCAGCTCCCGGCTTCCCAGAGCAACCTTCAACATTTCCTCATCGTTGCTGAAGAAGTTGTCCAGGAAATCCTCGGCCCAGAATATGGCATCATCTGCGTCATTGGGGTGAAACTCTTCGTAGATGAAGTGCTGTTGCAATCCGGGGATACGGATGTCATCGATTTCCTCCTGGAGCAGTTCCTCTGTGATGAAGCGGTACGCTTCCGCGGCATCTATGTCGTGGAGAAAATCAATGTAGATGCCATTTTCGCCCAATATGTCGAGCAGCCCGTCGAGGGCTGCTTCCATGTCAATTGGCGCAATGTCGTCCACAGGGCGAATACCCGGTGAGCCTATGAAGTCGTTGACGGTGATTCGGTCCGCATTCTCGAATTGGCGCTCGAACTCATCGATTTGGTCAAGCCATTGGGCTTCGACCTCCGGCGGCAGGTCAGGGTTGGATTCCGGAGACAACTGCCCGCCGTATTTATCGATCAACTCTTGCCGCTTGTATTCGTTCATGATGCGTTGGATACGGTCCTGGAAATCGTCTGGAGAATCACTCATGCTGGTAACCTCGTTAATGGGTATGCTGCAATCAAGCTGCCTGTTATGGACGAGCTTATCTTGCCTTGGTCATGCAACATTGCTTGAATTTCTTCCCACTCCCCCATGGAAACGGATCGTTCCTTCCCACCTTTCCGGATACCCGTCTCGAAGCATGCTGTGGAGGATATAGCTCGTGTTCTTTCAGGCAATTCATATACAGGGTCTTAAGCTGCTGATGGCGTTCTCGAAGGCGACGATAGAATTTGGGGTAGGCGCCCTCTATTGTCTGCTTGAGAGTTTCTAAATCTCCCACGACTCCTGGGATATTGTCTTGAGCATCCAGAGTCTCCCACCGGCGTTTCTTGTAATCAATCCTGTATGCTGCGACTTCTTCTCCTGTTTGCTTCTGCTCATTGACAAGGATGCATGCCATTACTGTGTCGACACAGGCACATTCGAGCCTGACACAATAGAGATCGACCAAGATATATTGTTGTTCATCAAGTATGAGAGCGAAATAGTCCCCATATGGCAATATCTCAGTGTAGCCGATCATATCGCCATTTTGCTCAATGTCATCGATGGGGAACTCAGCGTAGAGCGACGAGATATCTGCACGGTTGGTCACTGCATGTTTGTACAAATAGTATTCTTGATGAAGAAATTGGTAATCGTCATCTTGAATATGAGCACTGACGGCCCACAGGAAATCCTTATCCTTTTTCGATGTGTCGGCAGCGGTTAGCGGTCCGATTTCTACCCGTCTTTTCCTGATATCTACAGTGATACTCTTGTCCAAGGCTGGTTCCGGAGAGGGAGGATAGGGGGTGAATTGTATGGTGATAACGTTGCAGATACAAAGGGGGTTGGAACATATTTCAAGCGTACACTCATAGACATCATCGCCTTGAGACCCTGGAATTCTTGCGAGAACCTTCTGCGTTTTGTCGTCTCTGGTGAAAATCATGAGCCAACTCCCTGAACATAGCAACGAGCACAGATCAACGCGTGAAAGTCTACCCTCTCAGAGGGTTAAACAGAGCTAAACCTCGAGAGGATAGTGAAGTCATGGCCTAGCCTGCCATCTCCTGCCGGATCAAGTCTCCCATCTCGCTGGTGGAGTGGCTGCCGCCCAGGTCGGCCGTCCGGGCGCCCGATTCGAGTGCCCGTGCAACTGCCTGCTCGACGACCTTCGCCTCGGCCTCCAGTCCCAGCGAGTTCCGCAGCAGCATGGCGACGCTCATGATGGTGCCAATCGGGTTGGCGATGCCCTTGCTGGCGATGTCGGGGGCCGAGCCATGGATGGGTTCGTACAGCCCCAGCTTGCCCTCGCTGAGCGACGCGCTGGGTGACATCCCCAACGATCCGGCCAGCACCGAGGCTTCGTCCGTCAGGATGTCACCGAACATATTACTGGTTACGATGACATCCATCGAAGCGGGGTTCTGGATCAGGCGCATGGTTGCCGAGTCGACCAGCTGGTTCTCTAGGGTGACGTCAGGGAAGTCGGTGGCTACTTCTGCGGCGACAGTTCGCCACAGCCGCGAAGTTTCGAGGACGTTGGCCTTGTCTACCGAGGTGACTTTCTTGCGACGCTTCTGTGCCAGCTGGAAGGCCAGCCGGACGACGCGCCGGACTTCATCATCGGTGTAGACCATGGTGTCGACCGCGCGGGTCTTCCCATCGACCGTCTCTCGCAGACGTGGCTGGCCGAAGTAAATGCCGCCGGTCAGCTCGCGCACGAAGAGCATATCGACATCCTTCAGCCGGTCCGCCCGGATCGGTGAGGAATCGACCAGCTCAGGGAAGATCTTCACCGGGCGCAGGTTGGCATACAGACCCAGCTCCTGGCGCAGCCGCAGCAGCCCTTGCTCAGGTCTGACGGCGGCCGAAGGGTCGTCCCACTTGGGACCGCCCACCGCGCCAAGCAGCACTGCATCGGCCGCTCGACATGCTTCGAGCGTCTCATCCGAGAGCGCTGTATCCTGCTCATCGATGGCAATCCCACCGATCAGATGCTCCGTAAAGTTAAATGTGTGTCCACCGCTCTTGGCGATGGCTTCCAGTACCTGACGGCCTTCAGCTACCACCTCCGGCCCAATCCCGTCACCGGGGAGTAGAACGATATTTGCTTGCATGGTGTCTCTTTCTAAAAGTTATGAGTTTGCAGTGAACAGTTCACAGCTTTTTCGTAGGGGCGACCCGCGGTTGCCCCTAACGTCATGATGCTTCAAGTAACCTCTCTGTGGCAAACCATACAACCAGTGACTATGAGCCATAAGCCATCAGCCATATGCCATCAGCCAGCTACGCTTCCACCGCTGCCATCTTCTCGGCGATTTTCTCGCCGTGCAGCGTCAAGCCGTACTCGATGCTGTCGACCAGTGCGTGCCAGGAGGCCTCGATGATGTTGGTCGACGCGCCGACGGTGCTCCAGCGCTCATGGGCGTTCTGCGTATCGATCAGCACGCGGGTGGTGGCCGCAGTGCCGTCCGTACCATTGAGAATACGTACCTTGTAGTCCACCAACTGAAAATCGGCCAGCACCGGGTAGAGAGGGACGAGGGCCTTGCGCAGCGCATTGTCCAACGCATTGACCGGCCCATTGCCCTCCGAGGCCGTATGGACGGTCTCATCGCCGACCTTCACCTTGACGGTGGCCTCGGTGACCATGCCCCGGTTGCGGCGGTGCTCGACATAGACGGTGTAATCTACCAGCTCGAACGGCCGCCGGTAATCCTCATCCAGGCGCTTGAGCATCATCACCACCGATGCCTCAGCGGCCTCGAAGGAGAAGCCGGCAGCCTCCAGCTGCTTAAGCTCGTCCAGCACGCCCTTGATGCGATCGGGGTCTCCTATCTCGATGCCGTACTCCTCCGCCTTGCTGATCAGGTTGCCGCGTCCGGAAAGCTCGCTGACTACCACACGCATCTCGTTGCCGACCAAAGCCGGGTCGATGTGTTGGTAGGAGTCAATATTGCGGCGAATGGCAGCCACGTGGATGCCGCCCTTATGGGCAAAGGCGCTGCGCCCCACATAGGCCATATGATTATCGGGCTGCATATTGGCCACTTCGGTCACGAAGCGGGACACCTCGGTCAGGTGCTGCAGGTGCCCCTCCGGCAGGCAGCCCTTTTTCATCTTGATTTCCAGGTCGGGGATGATGGCGCATAAGTTGGCATTGCCACAGCGCTCGCCGTAACCGTTGATCGTCCCCTGGACCTGCATCGCTCCGGCGCACACAGCGGCCAGTGTGTTAGCCACGCCCAGCTCGCTGTCATTGTGACAGTGTATACCAAAGGGGTGGTCGATTTCTTCGGCTACCTTGGTGGAAATCTCCTCGATCTCCCAGGGCATCGTCCCGCCGTTGGTGTCACACAATATGACCGACTCGGCCTTACCGCGTATGGCTGCCTTGAGCGTCTCCATTGCATAGGCCGGATCGGCCTTGTAGCCGTCGAAGAAATGCTCGGCGTCATAGATGACGCGCCGCCCCTGCTCGACCAGGTAGGCTGTGCTGGCCTCGATCATGCGCAGGTTCTCTTCCGGCGTGGTGCGCAGCACGTCGCTGACATGCAGCGTCCAGGTCTTGCCGACCAGTGTGCAGACCGGCGTTCCGGCATCGAGCAGCGCCTGGATGTTGGCATCGTCCTCGGGCTGCGAGCCGGCCCGGCAGGTGGAGCCAAAGGCCGTGATCAGGGCGTGCTCCCATTCCATCTCGCGGGCACGCTCGAAGAACTCGGCATCCTTGGGGTTGGAACCAGGCCAGCCGCCTTCGATGAATGTTACTCCCAATTGATCAAGCCGCCGGGCGATGCGCAGCTTATCGTCACATGATAATGATATTCCTTCACGTTGGGTCCCATCGCGCAGTGTGGTGTCATAGACCTGCACGACATCGGGGCCGCTTAGTTGTTTAGACACGGGTTGCCTCCTCGTAGGCTGTTATCTGCTCGTCAAAGCTGAGCAGATAGCCAAGCTGATCGACGCCCCTCAGCAGGCAAGACCTGGCAAAAGCATCGATCGGGAATGAGACGGCCTGGCCGCCAGGCAGCTCGACGGATTGCGACTCCAGGTCGATCGTCAGGAATGCCTCGGTGGTCTCTTCCGCCATGTCGAGCAAGTCGGCGTGGGTCTCCGCGTCGACGACGACCGGCAGCAGGCCGTTCTTAAGTGCATTGTTGTAAAAGATGTCGGCAAAAGATGTCGATATCACAGCCCGGAAGCCGTGAGCTGTTAGCGCCCAGGGGGCATGCTCGCGGGAAGACCCGCAGCCGAAGTTGTCGCCAACTAACAGGATCTGAGCGCCCTCATAGCGCGGATTGTTCAAGATGAAGTCTGCCTTGGGAGTGGCCTGCTCTGCCGCGTCGATGGTTGAAACGGTGCCCTCGTAACGCCAGTCGCAGAACAGCACCTTGCCGAGCCCTTCTTTGTCGGTGACCTTCAGGAAGCGCGCCGGGATGATCTGGTCGGTGTCGATATTGTCGACCAGCAAGGGCATGATCTTCGATGTGAGTTTGGTGAATTGTGCCATGGTTATACCCCTTCACCCGAGAATACGAGCTGCTCGGGCATCATCGTGCGCGCGTCGGCGACTTGACCTTGGATGGCCGATGCGGCTGCCGTCAGCGGCGAGGCCAGGAATGTCCGCCCGCCCTTGCCCTGCCGCCCCTCGAAGTTGCGGTTGCTCGTGCTAACGGCATACTGCCCCGGCTGAAGCTCATCGCCATTCATGGCGATGCACATGCTGCAGCCTGCTTCACGCCATTCCGCGCCCGCTTCCTTGAAGACGCGATCCAGCCCTTCGGCCTCGGCCTGCCGCTTGACCTGCTGCGAGCCGGGCACGACCATCATCCGCACGCCTTCGGCAACTCTGTGCCCGTTGAGCACATCGGCTGCCAGGCGCAGATCGCTGATGCGCGAGTTGGTGCACGAGCCCAGGAAGACCACGTCGACCTTGCGCCCCAGCAGTGGTTCGCCGGGCCGGAGGTCCATGTAAGCCAGGGCCTTTTCTAGGGATGATTTCTGCACCGGGTCGCCGATTGCGGCCGGGTCTGGGATGCGCCCCGTCACCGGGATGCCCATGCCGGGGTTGGTCCCGTAGGTGAGCATCGGCTCCAATGCTGAAGCATCCAGCGTAATCGATGCGTCAAACTGGGCGTCATCGTCAGTCGGCAGACTGCGCCAATACTGAACGGCGCGGTCCCAGGCTTCACCGGCGGGCGCGAACTCATGACCGGCCAGGTATTCGAAGGTAGTGTCATCCGGCGCAATCATGCCGGCACGTGCGCCGCCCTCGATGGACATGTTGCACACCGTCATGCGGGCTTCCATGCCCAGCGAGCGGATGGCCTCGCCGCGATACTCGAAGACATGCCCGGTACCGCCACCTATGCCGATCTTGGCGATGAGCGCCAGAATAATATCCTTGGCCGAGACGCCTGACTGTAGGCGGCCATCGACCCGCACCTCGTATGTTTTCGGTTTGTATTGGAGCAGACACTGGCTGGCGAGCACGTGCTCGACTTCGCTGGTGCCGATGCCGAAGGCCAGCGCTCCAAAGGCGCCGTGTGTGGCGGTGTGACTGTCGCCGCACACGATGATCATCCCCGGCTGGGTCAGTCCCAACTCGGGACCAATGACGTGGACGATACCCTGCTTATCCGATCCGCGCTCGTACAGTTGGATACCAAACTCATTGCAGTTGGCCTTGAGCACATCGAGCTGCTTGGCAGCGATCGGATCGGCGATAGGCACGTCGAGTGGGGTAGTGGGGGTGGAGTGATCCATCGTCGCCACGGTCTTGCCCGGTCGACGTACCTTCAGCCCGCGCTGCCGTAGCCCGGAGAAGGCCTGCGGCGAAGTAACCTCGTGCACCAGGTGCAAATCGACATACAGCACCGCGGGCGCAGCTTTCTCCTGGACGACGACATGCTCGTCCCATATTTTCTCAAATAATGTTCGGGGGTTCTTTTCCCCATCTTGCGAATGATTCATCATTTACCTTATACCATGTTTTGTGTGTTGCTATTTCAAACCACAGATTTCACAGATCAAGCAATGAGGCCTTGCGCTGGTGACGGATATGTATCCGTCACCAGCGATGAATTGGAGGGGGCAGGCCAGAAAGAGAGAGGTTGTGCTCTTCCCTAATCCCCAACCCCTACTTTGCCATTACCGGCTCGGGCTGCCGTTCTTCCTCTTCGACATCGTACAGCCCATTGGCAACCACGACCTTGTTCAGTGCTGCCAGGTAGGCACGTACGCTGGCCACGATGATGTCAGAATCGGCGCCGTGCCCTCCGTAAGTCCGCTGGCTTGCGTCGCCGCTTTGCGGATTGACTACCTCACCACACTCTTCGACGTCATCTTCACAGGCATAACGCACCCTGACAGTTACCTCGCCCAGCGCATCGATGCCCTCTGTCACCGCGTTGACGGCAAACTCCAGCAGCGTGACCGGCACACCGACGATCTCATCGATGGCGGTATAGGCGGCATGGACCGGGCCGGTGCCGATGGCCGCGTGGGTATGGATCTCCCCATCAGGGCCGCGTAGACGTACACTGGCGGTCGGCATGCCGATGCTGCCGCAGGCGACCTGAAGGGCATCGAGCGTGTAAAGCTCACGAGCCTGCCCCATCTCATCGGTCATCAGCGCTTCGAGATCGGCATCGGTGATCGACTTCTTGCGGTCGGCCAACTGCTTGAAGCGCTCGAAAATGCGGGCCATTTCATCATCGTTCAGGTGATAGCCCATTTCGGAAAGACGCTGGCGCAGAGCGGCACGTCCGGAATGCTTGCCCAGCACCAGCCGCGACTGGGTCGCGCCGACCAGCTCAGGCCGCATGATCTCGTAGGTCTGCTCGTGTTTGATCATGCCGTCCTGGTGGATACCTGCTTCGTGGGCGAAGGCATTGGCGCCAACGATGGCCTTGTTAGGCTGGACGGGGATGCTGGTATAGTTGCTTACCATCCGTGACACGCGCATGATCTGCGTGGTGTCGATGCCCGTCTCCAGGTTGAAGACCGGCTTGCGGGTGTACAGCGACATCACCACCTCTTCGAGCGAGGTATTGCCCGCGCGCTCGCCGATGCCGTTGATGGTCACCTCGGCCTGCCGCGCGCCGGCCGCGATTCCGGCCAACGTGTTGGCGGTCGCCAGCCCCAGGTCGTTGTGGCAGTGTACCGACACAATGGCATTCTCGATGCCTGGCGTGTGCTCGATGATCCCGGCGATCAGCTTGCCGAACTCGTCCGGGGTGGTATACCCGACCGTGTCCGGGATGTTGAGCGTGGTCGCGCCGGCCTTGATGGCTTCACCCAGGACAACGTACAGGAATTCAGGGTCACTGCGACCGGCATCTTCCGGGCTGAACTCGACGTCCTCGCATAGGCTGCGCGCCAAAGTCACCATACTGATAACGCGCTCGACGACTTCCTCCGGGTCCATCCGCAGCTTGTATTTCATGTGGATGGGTGAGGTCGCCAGGAATGTATGGATGCGTGGGCGCTTGGCAACCTTGACAGCATCCCAGGCAGCCCGGATATCCTTGTCAGTCGCCCGCGCCAGCCCGCAGATGATCGGCGGCTCGCGCCCTTCGTCGTGCAGGTTGCCCACATCTTGCGCGATGCGCCTGACAGCCTCGAAATCATCGGGCGATGCAGCGGGGAAGCCCGCCTCCATCACATCGACGCCCAGGCGGGCCAGCGCGCGAGCGACCTCCAGCTTCTCAGCCGAGGTCATCGTCGCGCCCGGCGACTGCTCGCCGTCGCGCAGGGTGGTATCGAAAATTCGGACGTAGTTAGGGTCGTTGATTGCCATAGTCTCTTCTCTCTCCCAATACTGCAGTTGTTAGTGATTGACGACTAAACAACAGTCGTTATTAGTTCTTGGTGATCAGTTTTCAGTGATCGACTCTCAGTCAAAGCCTATTTCGAAATGTAGGTACAGCTCTATATTTGCACTGGTTATCGATATTCATCTGTAATCAACGATGAACAGATCTTGGCCTGTCGGCCTCATACTACTCAAAGCTAGTTGCTAAAGTCGATTTCCATTGACTTTAGGTTAATGGTGGCTCCTGCGTCTATCAAGTAATCCATTCCAAGTATGCCATTGATCCTAAACCCATAGTCCATTTTGCCTATTTCAACACTGAAAGCGTCAATACAGTATTCGCCCACTTTCAAGGTATCTACTTTCCGTGTAAATACCACTTCACTTCCACCAACGCCTTGGATTGTGTGAAGGACGTCATCCAAAGCGGGTGTTATCTCAATAGTTGATAGAATGTCCGCCGATACTACTGTACTGGCCGAACCTGTGTCCACCAAGACATCTGGTATTTCCGCAACTTTTCCTTTATGGGCAATGGTGATAGTTATGAATGGGAGATTATCTCTCACTACTAACTGCATCGTTCCGCCGGATTCCTAGCCATTGCCTTACACGGATATCCAACTCCTCTCGGCCGGTATGCACGAAATAGAACTCCCTATTGGGATATTGCTTGTGGAGTTGGTGATAAATGCTCATGGCTGTGCTGCCATCATCTGCATGGTCAACAACGGTAATCTTGTCGAGTACTCGATGCTTGTCAGGAGTTGTATGAGCCTGCAAGGCTTCGATTACCAGCCATTGATCCGGGTAGGCTTCACGAATTTCAGTCCATTGCATATGGCCCTCCTTCTACTCCAAAGTGTTTTGCTCGTTCCCACGCACTATGCGCGGGAACGAACAATCACCTATCACGTTTCACGCTTTACTCTCTTATTTCTTCCAGTTCTCCGGCCGCAGGGAACGCACTGCTGCTCCGGCCTGCCACATCTCGGATTCGCGCATCTCTCGGAGCTCGGCTTCCAGCTTCTCTTTGTAATCGGGAGCGCTGTTGGCCGCGAGTACGATGCGGGTCTCCTCGCCGGAGGCAACTGATTGATACAGCTCCTTGAACACCGGCTCCACGGCGCTGCGGAATTTGTGCCGCCAGTCGAGCGCGCCGCGCTGGGCGGTGGTCGAACAGTTGGCATACATCCAGTCCATGCCGTTTTCGCCCACCAGGCGGATGAGGCTCTGGGTCAGCTCTTCGACCGTCTCGTTGAAGGCCTCGCTGGGCGTGTGGTCGTGGCTGCGCAGCTCGTTGTACTGTGCTTCCATGATGCCGGCCAGCGCGCCCATCAACACGCCGCGCTCGCCCGTCAAATCGCTGTAGACTTCCTGTTGGAAGGTGGTTGGGAACAGGAAACCGGAACCGATGGCAATGCCGATGGCCAGGGTGCGCTCCATTGCCCGGCCGGTGGCATCCTGGTGAACAGCATAGCTGCTGTTGATGCCGCTCCCGGCCAGGAAGTTGCGGCGCACGCTGGTGCCCGATCCCTTGGGCGCTACCAGGATCACGTCCACAAAATCGGGCGGGACGACGGTGGTCTGATCTTTATAGGCAATCGAGAAGCCATGCGAAAAATACAGCGCGTCGCCTTCCTTGAGGTTGGCTTTCACTTTGGGCCACAGGATCATCTGCGCTGCATCCGACACCAGGTATTGAATGATGGAGCCGCGCTTCGCTGCCTCCTCGATGGGGAAAAGCGTTTCGTCAGGAACCCAGCCATCTGCCACGGCCTTGTCCCAATAGAATTTGTCTTCCGGCGCCTGGCCAATGATGACATTGATGCCATTATCCTTCATGTTAAGCGCCTGCGCGGGGCCTTGCACGCCGTAGCCCAGCACGGTGACCGTTTCTTTGCTCAACACCTGCTGTGCTTTTTCGAGCGGGAATTCTTCGCGCGTGACTACCTCTTCAACGGTCCCGCCAAAATCGATCTTTGCCATGTTGTGTCTTTCTCCTCTTAATATTTGGTATTGTCCATTAGGTCAAACAATCAATGCGCTGAGTGGCAGATTTTGCCACATTGCATGGCTTGCTGTCTATGTAAAATCCGGAAAGAAAATCACCACGCGTTGTTTTTGTCGGTAGGCGTACCGGTTAACCGGCCGCGCTTACGGCTCAAACCGCCGCGACTTTCAATCGAACTGGTAGGCGTGCCAACCAATCTGCTGTGCTTGACGTCCGGCTCGACAGGCGTACCGCTCAGTCTGCCTTGTTTACGGCCTGAACCGCCGCGCTTACCGACCAGTTCGGTGGGCGTGCCGATCAGACCACTGTGAGATTCACTATCTGCATCCTTTTCCAACTGTGTATCCTCACGATCCCCTATGCTTGCTGTTAAAACCAGCGGGCTTACTGTCAAAACCAGCACGCTTGTTGTCAAAACCAGCACGCTTGCTGTTAAAACCAGCGGGCTTACTGTCAAAACCAGCACGCTTGCTGTCAAAGAAAGCAGGCCTGCCGTCAAACAAACCACGCCTGCTGTTCAATCATCAAACGTCAATCAGATAATATCCCAGTTAACCAATCGGCAATTCTACTGCCAGCGGGCGGCGGATCATCTCATTGAGCGCGGCGCCGGCGGGCACCATCGGGTAAACTGCGTCTTCTTTCTCGACGCGGAAGTCGATGACCACTGTGCCTTCGGTCTTGCGGGCCTGTTGGACGACCGTTTCAACCTCAGAGCGTGTCTCGCAGCGCAGGCCGGTGAGCCCGTGAGCCTCGGCTACCTTGACAAAGTCCGGGCTGCGCATCGGTGTGGCCGAGTAGCGGTGATCGTAGAAGAACTCCTGCCACTGGCGCACCATGCCGAGATAGCCGTTATTGATGATCGCCACGTTGACTTTGATGCCTTCCTGAGCAGCGGTGGCAAGCTCTGCGGCCGTCATTTGGAAACCGCCATCACCTGCTATTAACCATACTTCGGCATTGGGCCGCGCGAACTTGGCGCCAATTGCGGCCGGGAGTCCAAAGCCCATCGTCCCCAGCCCGCCCGATGTGATCAGGTGGCGCGGGTGCTCGTGTCGATAATACTGGGCGGTCCACATCTGGTGCTGGCCGACATCGGTCACGATGACAGCCTGACCTTCCGTATAGTGCCACAGATCGTTGATGACATGAGCCGCGTATAAATGCCCATCGTCCGGCAAATAGCGGATGTCCCGCACCGCAGAATCGCCCCGCAGGTTGCGGATATGCTTGTTCCATTCTTCATGTTTGCGCGGCTCGATCTGCGGCAGCAGAAAGGCCAGCGTCTCGCGCAGATCGCCGACAATGCCGACATCGACCTTCACGATTTTGTTGATCTCGGCCGGGTCGATGTCGATATGGATCTTCCTGGCTTTGGGGGCGTAGGTGTTCAGCTTGCCGGTGACGCGATCATCGAAACGCATGCCAAAGGCCAACAGCAGATCGGCATCCTGGATAGCCTCATTGACCCATGCCTCGCCGTGCATGCCCATCATGCCCAGGTTGAGCGGATGGCTGGCCGGGAAGCCTCCCAGACCAAGCAGAGTCATGGCGACCGGGATGTTGGTGCGCTTGACGAAATCGAGCAAGGTTTGGCTTGCGCCGGAGAAGATCACACCTTGCCCGGCGAGGATTACCGGCCGCTCGGCCTCGTTGATCAGATCTACAGCATGCCGGAACTCCTCCGGCATGGCGCGCAGATCGGGGCGATAACCCGGCAGGTTCACCGGGCTGGTGTCCGGCTCCCAGTCGATCGTTTCCGTGATGGCGCTCTTGGAGACATCGACCAGCACAGGTCCGGGGCGGCCTGACCGGGCGATGTAAAATGCTTCGCGTAGGGCAGGGCCAAGATCCGAAGCACTCGTGACCAGGTAATTGTGCTTGGTGATCGGCAGTGTGATGCCGGTCATATCGACTTCCTGGAAGGCATCGGTGCCGAGCAGATGCTCAAGAACCTGACCGGTGATGCAGACAATCGGCGATGAGTCCAGCATGGCGGTGGCAATGCCGGTGACCAGGTTGGTCGCGCCGGGGCCGGAGGTCGCCATCGCCACGCCGACTTTACCCGATGCACGGGCATACCCATCGGCCATATGGGCGGCACCCTGCTCGTGGCGCACCATCACGTGGCGGATCGGGTAGTCCAGCAGGGCATCATAAGCCGGTAGTGTCGCGGCGCCGATGTAGCCGAACAGTACATCGACTCCTTCCCGTTGTAATGTTTCCCAGATGATCTGGGCGCCACTGCGTTTCATCTCTTCTTCTCCAAAAACAGTTTTCAGTGATCAGTAAACTGCACTACTCTGGTTAGGTATATCCATCCGTCTGTCCTAACCCCTAGCCCCCAACCCCTGATCCCCAAAAGGGGATTACCGGGCTGTTGATTCCTCGGGTACACGGGCCTGGACAAACTCAGGACTGATGGCGGGCGCGTCCGGGCCACGTCCCATGACAATGGTACCGGTCCTGACCATCTCGACGATGCCGTGAGTCCGGAGCATTTCGAGCATGCCCTCGATTTTGTCCTGCGTGCCGGTCAGTTCGACGATCAGCGATTCGTTGGCGACGTCTACGACGCGGCCCCTGAAAACATCCACGATTTGAAGGATCGAAGGACGGCTCTGGTCATTGGCGCGGACTTTGATCAGGGTCAGTTCACGCTCGACGGCCGGCTCGTCAGTGATACGCTCGACGCGCAGCACATTAACCAGCTTGTACAGGTTGGCCTCGATGCGAAATGAGGTCAGCTCGTCGGTATCGACCGTGAAAGTCATGCGCGATACGCCTGCTTTGTCGGTATGCCCGACGGCCAATGATTCGATGTTATAACTGCGGCGCCGCAGCAGCGAAGATACGCGGTTAAGAACGCCGGGCTTATCCTCAACGTAAACAATGAATTTGTGAAGCATAGTTCTCTCCTTGGCATATGGCCTATAGCTTATAGCTTATGGCATATGGCATATGGCTTATGTCCTATAGCTTACGGCCTATAGCTTACGGCCTATAGCTTACGGCCT
>JAFGMS010000377.1 GCA_016927375.1 Anaerolineae bacterium | reverse complement strand
CTTTGTTTGACAGCGAGCCTGCTTTGTTTGACAGCGAGCCTGCTTTGCTTGACAGCAAGCCTGCTTTGCTCGACAACAGGTCTGCTTTGCTTGACAGCAGGCGTGCTTTGCTCGACGGCAGGCGTGCTTTGCTTGACAGCGAGCGTGCTTTGTTCGACAGCAAGCCTGCTGTCGATGCTTGCATCAGCCACCTGAATGTCGACTGGGCCGGGTAAATCCCCAAACCCTAACCCCCAGCCCCTAACCCCGACGACCGAAAATCGTCACCCCGTGACTTCTCGGCATGCCCGGTACACATCCTTCCAGCCATCGCGTTCCTTGACGACGGTTTCCAGGTATTCGAGCCATACCAGACGGTCCTGGACCGGGTCCTTGATGACCGTGCCGGTGATACCGGCGGCCAGGTCGGAGGCCCGCAGAATGCCGTCGCCGTAGTGGGCAGCCAAAGAGAGGCCGCTGGTGATCACCGAGATGGCCTCGGCAGTGCTCAGGGTGCCGCTGGGCGACTTGATCTTGGTCTTGCCGTCCTCTGTGACGCCCGAGCGCAGCTCGCGGAAAATGGTCACCACGCGGCGGATCTCGGCCAGGGCGGGCGGCTCGGCGGGCAGTTCCAGGGCGCGGCCCAGGCTCTCAGAACGCACCCGCACGATCTCGATCTCCTCGTCGGCTGTATCGGGCAGCGGCAGAACGACGGTGTTGAAGCGCCGCTTGAGCGCGCTGGAGAGATCGTTGACGCCCCGGTCGCGGTCGTTGGCGGTGGCGATCACGTTGAAGCCCTTTTGCGCCTGGACCTCGCTGTCCAGTTCGGGAATAGGCAGGGTCTTCTCCGAGAGGATGGTGATCAATGTGTCCTGCACATCAGCCGGGACGCGGGTCAGCTCCTCGATGCGGGCAATCGCGCCGGTCTCCATGGCACGCATGACCGGGCTGGCGACCAGTGCGTTCATCGATGGCCCTTCAACCAACAGTCGGGCGTAGTTCCAACCGTAGCGGATGGCCTCTTCGGGTGTCCCGGCGGTGCCCTGGACGAGCAAGGTCGAATCGCCTGAGATGGCTGCCGACAGGTGCTCGGACACCCATGACTTGGCCGTGCCCGGTATGCCGAGGAGCAGCAGGGCACGGTCGGTGGCCAGCGTGGCGATGGCGATCTCGATCAGGCGCTGCTTGCCGATATACTTGGGGGTGATCTCGAAGCCGTTGTTCAGCTTGCACCCCATCAGGTATAAAGCCACGGCCTGGGGGGAAAGCTTCCAGTTAGGCGGCCGAGCCCGGTCATCAGCCTGAGCAAGCTGCTCCAGCTCCTCGGCAAATTGGTGTTCGGCATGTTCGCGTAAGAGTGTCATCTCTGTAGCTCCCTAGGAATATAGTACTGAGTGATGAGTCAAAAAAACATCTTCATCTCTTTGTAGTGGGGATTGGTCTTATGGTTGTATTGTCGATTTTCCCCAGCCCCCACCCCCTTAACCCCCAGCCCCTATTTTCAGCTCTTCCAGCATGCTGCGCCTGAATTCGAGGGTGTCGATGAATGTATCGGCCATTCTGCGCCAATAGGAAGTATCGTCTTGATCTTGCAACAGCACCTTGCGAGCATCTTCCAGAAGCTCCGGGGGGAATGTGTAGGCGGCTGCCTGAATATGCTGCAGAGTGTACCAGTTCGGATTGTCTTTGTGCTTCTTGTAGTATTGGTTGATGTGCTTTAGCGCCATTCCGGCGTAATCTTCGCTCCAGCGACGCTGGTTGTAAGCGATCAGCCTGAAAAGGCCATCGTCGTCTTCATAGGCTTTGGCTTCGAGCAGTTCCAGGACACATCGCTCTTGTTCTTCCGGCGCGAGACTCTGAAGAATTCCCCCATGGGTAGGATATTTCTTGAGAAGAGCTACAACCCATTCCGGGTCAGGATGTCGCCCTGCGGCGGTGATCCAGCCCTCGTGAAAGGCCTCCTTCCAGTCACTGCCGTCGGCGATGTCGACCAGCTCGGTAGGTGTTTTCCTCCACTCCTCGCCCCAATAGTTAAGAGGGATAGCCCGCAGCATTTGCAGAAGCCACCAGGCCTTCTTCCCCATTTTGGTAGGAGGTTTTTCCTCGATGCCGTCACGGAGCATGGCTTCATCGAGCGTGGTTGGCAGGATAACCTCCAGCTTGGGTTTGGCGCCGCCTTTCAGGGTGATGCAGCTCTCGACCCGCTCGATCATGCGTTGGATGTAGGCCGACTGCGGCAGCCGGGCCAGGAGATCGGGGACGAGCACACGTACCTTCTTGCTGCGGTCGTCGAGGCAGCTTTCGATGAAGGGCTCATCAGCCATCGAGAGGTTAATGTGCAGCGTCTCGAGGTAGCCGGCGCGGTCATCGGCGCGCTCGTTGGGCCATGCTTCCTCAATCAGCTCGCGGGCATGGTCCGGGTCAGTGGTCCGCAGGTCACGGAGGAAAAGTACACGGGCGGTGGTCGCAGCAGTCTCCCAATCAACCTCATCATGAAGGCCGATGGCATAGCGCCACTGATCATTCAGTGCGGCCAGCCAGCGCCCACGCTCGCCGATCACCTTGATGATGGCCTCTCGCAGGTCGGACGATTGCGCGCCACGGGTGAGCACAGCGGGCAGGTATTCCTCTGCAACACGCTGACCTGATTGGTAGAGGGTGTCGAGCCACTCCGGCAAGGCCTGAACGTAATCGCCATTGAGCATCCTGAGCAGATGCTGTCCGGCACGTGCGCTGCAGCGCGGTCTGTCGTCAGGTTGTGACGGCTCCGCGAACGAAGAGGCGTCGCTGGGCGGTAGGACTCCGGCACGCTGCCACTGGGTGAGAGCCGCAGCCGCGGCCAGCAGGTTGTGCTCCCCATCAAGACCCTCAATCTGAGCAAGCATATCGCCAACGATGCCATCGGCAGCCGGTGGGGTAAACGGCTTGCGGTTTGTGCCTATCAAGGCTGCGTTCAAAATCTCTTGCCATGCACTCATGGTTGTCTCTTAAGCATTGGAACATTGAAATGTTAGCACGTCGATACGTTGTTCTTTAGTATAGACGACCACTGAAAGCTGATCGCCGAGAACTACCCTACAGCGTCACCATGCGCCCATCGGCCCACACGCTGAGCGGCGTTAGATAACGGCTGTCCCATTCGGCTACGAGCGTCACCGGATGATCACCACTGATTGCCATCAGCTCCCAGTTCTTGGCAAAGGCAGGCGCAACCGGCAGGCGTCTCCCTTCCCGATCTCGTATGCCCCAACCCAGACTGTCGCCAATCGGAATGGCGTCGACTAGCGGGAAGGCGACTTGCTCGATCCACGGATTGCGGGCCAGCATGCCTGCATAGACCGCAACAACATCATCGAAAGTGGCGTAGCCGGGGAGAGCGTCGATGGGACTGGTATCGCTCAGGCGCTCCCGCACGGCCGCGCGCAAGGCCACCGAGCCGGGGTAGAAAGCAACATCGGCATCGAACCAGGTGCCGGGCAGCAAGCTGGTATCGAGCGGCTGTGAGCGGTGAGCAAAATCGAGAATGAGAGCAATTTGTGCATTATCGACACCCCACAACCAGGTGCGCTGGGCGCGAATATCATCATCTTCTTCAAGACGGCGGCCCAGGACAATCCAGTGATCTTGCAAACCGGGCCGAGCTGTGACCTCATCCTCGCGGATGGTCCAACCCACCGCCGTGCGGACATCGGCCTGTACCTCAGGCGGCAACGTATCGAGCCGCCGGTAGCCTTGTGAGAGCAGGTAGGTCAGGCCGGCCTTGCGCAGCAAACGATCCTGCCAGCCCTGACCGGACGACGCGATGATTCCCATCTCGTGTATGTGCCGAGCCATGCCCGACGCCTGCGCATCGACCATGCGGGCGGCCATGCCCTCCCAGTATTTGTAGGACTGACCCTGTACATCAGCCAGCCCGCGGCGGACCATATCGGTGAGCCACAGGTCAAGCTCCTCCAGACCATCAAGTACCTTGCGGTGGCGCTGTTCGATGCGCTTGGCCTGCGTGGCAGGATCGGGCGTCCTCTCCGTAGAGCGAGTGGCGCGGGCGGTGCGCTTCTTCAGCCAATCAGAGACCCAATCGGGCTGTGAGGCAGTCTCAACAGCCCTGGGATTACGGGTATATAAAAGGAACAATGCTAGCCCATGCTTGCAAGGGAACTTACGGCTGGGACAAGAGCAGCGGAAGGCCGGCTCGGAGAGATCGATGGCAGTCTGGTAAGGTTTGGAGGAGCTTCCTTTGCATTCTCCCCACAGGGCCTGGTCATCGTGGCCGGTAGTTACCCACTTGCCGGGTGTGGCCAGTTTCTCGGCCGTTTGGAGTGATTTTGGGTCAGGGGCAAGCCCTGCGGCCTGCTCTGGCGTCCATTGGACTGGCATGTATGGCACTCTCCAACGGTTGGTATCGGAGTTCGGGTCGATCTGTTTTTAGGCAAAACCGCTAAAGTAACTCTGTAAGACATCCGTAGCCGTGACGGTCGGATTGAAATCCGACCTACGATACATACCGGCTATCACAACCAATTCTATGAGCGTCAGGATAGGTATCGGCAACAGGACAACTGTAGCTGTAATCCGTTTTTAGTAATTGGTTCCGGATCCACAACCTACGCGTCACAACTCTCAGTCATAGGCCACCAGCCATAAAGATATCACTTGTCGGCGAAAGCGTCAAAGGAAGGTTGTCCTATGGCTTTTTCAAGGGATTGTTCATGATCCAAAGCTCACCTAGGGAATGAAAATGGCAGCAGCAGGTAAATGTGGCTTATGGATTCCCGCTTTCGCGGGAATGACAGGCAGCCCGGCAGCGTGGATGTACTGGACAACAAGACAGGTGACGATTGGATAATTGCCT
>JAFGMS010000376.1 GCA_016927375.1 Anaerolineae bacterium | reverse complement strand
ATCGGGGATGATCTGCTGAAGGTGTTAAACGCGAAGACAAGCTAACAGCCCCTGGGCGCAGGAACAATTCCTGCGCCCAGGCAATCCAAGACCCTGATTGAGAGTTATCGATGCTCAAAAAAAACCAATCCGGCACATCATGCCAAATGGCTTACCCACCGGAGTTGTTCTTCGCGAGCCGAATGACATTCCATGAGAGCTTCGGCAAAAAGCCCGTCAGCCGGCCCTCCTCGATGGCAGCAGTGCCGGTATCGTTGCGCGGAAACACCTCAGTTGGATTCTCTAACGTATTGCTGGCCTTCAAGTTCTCGTGAACCATAGTGATATGCTCGATGACTGAATAATCCTTCAGGTCAAGCCCGCTGCTTTCGAGCTCCAAAGCCTGTTCCATGCTGCGGTTGACGGCAAAGATCGTGATGGCCTCGGTCTCAGGGTCAAGCACGGCAACCGCATCTAGAGCCGGAACCGGCCCAAGCTCCTCATCAACATACTCTGGAGAACGAACATTGAGATGCAGAGCAATACCACGCCCAAACCGGGAGACGTGGTAAAAGGGATAGAATATCGTCTGCCGCCAGCTGCCACCGCCAGTAACGGTCATGATCGGGGCGATCACGTTGACCAGCTGTGCCTGGCAGGCCAGCTTCACACGATCAGCATGCTTGAGCAATGTGATCAACATGCTTCCAACCAGCAGGGCATCTTCAAAAGTATAAGTCTCTTCCAGCAAAGGCGGCGCTACCTGCCACGGGCTTGACAGGGCTTCGTGCCAATCGGCAGCATGGTGCCAGACATTCCACTCGTCAAAAGACAGGTTGATGACCTTCTTGCTGCGCTTCTTGGCGCGGACGAAATCGCAGGTAGCGATGACCGAGGTGATGAATTGATCCATGTCTAGCGATCGCGCCAGGAACTTCGGCGTGTCGTTATCCTGGTTGCCATAATAGGTGTGGAGAGAGATGTAATCAACCAAATCGTAGGTATGATCGAGCACAGTGGCTTCCCAGGACGCAAAAGTCGGCATCGCGCGGCTTGAGCTGCCGCAGGCGACCAGCTCAATGCCAGGATCGACCCACCTCATGACCTTTGCCGTTTCCGCAGCAACCCGCCCGTATTCCTCTGCAGTCTTCTGTCCGATCTGCCAGGGGCCATCCATCTCATTGCCAAGACACCAAAGTTTGATCGCGTGAGGATCAGCCACGCCATGAGCCCTACGCAGCTCGCTCCAATAAGTGCCTTCCGGATGGTTGCAGTACTCCACCAGATTGCGCGCTGCATCGGGACCGCGCGTGCCCAAGTTGACGGCCACCACCGGCTGTGTATTCGCCTTTCGGCACCAGACCATGAACTCGTTGATGCCGATCTCATTGGTCTCGGTTGTGTTCCAGGCGAGGTCCAGACGCCGCGGCCGCTGCTCCCTCGGCCCAACACTGTCCTCCCAGTTAAAGCCTGACACGAAATTCCCGCCAGGGTAACGGACAATAGGAACATCCAGTTCTCTGACCAGATCCAGAACGTCTCCTCTGAATCCATCTGCATCGGCAGTCGGATGATCTGGCTCGTAGATGCCCCCGTAGACAGCCCGCCCGAGGTGTTCGATAAAGGAGCCATATACGCGCGGATCGATTTCGGCAATCTGGTAGTCTGGGTGAAGGGTGATTTTGGCTGTCTCGCTCATAAGAAAGGAATATTCTCCTACTAAATAGTTTCAGGTTATTATTCCAACAATGAGGATCTTGCGGGCCACTTTTGGTCTGGCGCATCGCTCCCTCAAGATCCTCAACCAGTCTCCATACTGGGTGCAGAAGAAGGTTCAGGCCGCCATGGCGGCACAACTTCTAACTTCACACCAAGATAAATTAGCTCAAGTTGTGAATTCGAATTCAAGTTCTAATTGACTCATAACATACACTCTGTTATAGTGTATGTTAACGTTAACGTTAACGTTAGCGTGATAATAGCATAACAGAAAATCCAAATCCGTTGCAACTGCCCGTCAAAACAAGTCTATATCACTCATCAGATCGGATGTAAGGCAAAACTGATTGAGCAAGTCGCCAGGTTCAACTGGCATGTTGGATGTATGTTCCTTATTCAAGCCTATAGGTAAGGTCCATATTGCACCCGCTTCTCTTGGGCCGAGGAGGTCAATATTCCCCTATTTGATTTTAATATCAACTCTCGCCACACGTTATTTAACTATTCCAACGCACTAGTGAGGAGATAACCATGTCTAAACAACAGAAGCTTTCACGTCGTCAGTTTATGCGATTAGCAGGCATGACAGCAGCAGGCACTGCCTTAGCGTCTTGTGCCCCAGGGGCATCAGCCCCCGGAACCGACGCCCCCGGGACCGAAGCTCCCGAGACCGAAGCACCACCGGCTCCTGAACCCACCGCAACCGACCGTCCTGCTGTCAGCTTCGGCTCATCCGGAGCTAAACACACCCTTCGCTATTGGACAGTGTTGTCGAACGTTGACGGTGACATCATGAACGATCTGGTCAAACAGTTCACGGATGAAAATCCGGACATAGCGGTGGAATCATTACAGGGAATTGGCGACTTCATCCAGAAGATGCAGGCTGCATCGATCAGCGACACAGCACCCGAAGTCGTATTAATGCGTCACACATATCTTGGACCATTTGCTCTGAAGAATATGCTCTCGCCGATCGAGCCGTCAGAGATGGAATCCGCAGGCATCGTGGCAGAAGATTACGATCCAACCGTCTGGAACTTCACCCAGTTCGAAGGTCAGCAGTACACCATCCCCATGGATGTTCACTGCATCGGGTTGTACTACAACACGAAGCTCCTGGCCGATGTAGGCTTCAACGAGGCTCCTAAGACCACCGATGAGTGGCTGGAGGCAGTAACAGAAGTCGCAAAGAAGGATGACCTGGTTGGCTATGGCACGTTTGCGCTCGGCGCAGGTGCCCAACAGTATCTGACCTGGTTCTGGTACGGGGTTCAGCGCTGCTTCGGCGGCGAGATGTTGTCCGCTGATGGGACCAAGGCTGCTTTCAACACGCCTGAAGGCATAGCAGCTGCCCAGTGGATGGTCGATATGCAGCAGAAAGGCAATCCTGAGAATGCCGACGCAGCAGGATTGCTGCGCAGCGGACAAGGCGCCACTTTTGCAGATGGAACCTGGGGCGTATCGCTCTATTTCGATGAAGAACGATCATCGGCTGCTCCCGATGTCGAGGCTGCTGTAACGCCGGTTTATGATCTGAACAATCCGGCCGTCTGGGGTCAGAGCCACCAATTCGCCATACCGGCCCGCTCAAATCCCGACCCAGAGCTGCGTGAAGCAACATTCAAGTTTATCAACTGGATGTCCGAACACAGCGTTGACTGGGCCAAAGCCGGCCAGATTCCGGCTCACAATGCCTCCCGCGAAGAGGCTTTGAGCAGCGACGATCTGTACTTGCAAAAGCTGGCTGTATATGCAGAACAGTTGCCTTACGTGGCTTACATGCCCCCCCACCCCAAGCTGCTGGAAGTCATGCCACGTATCGCTATTAACGTGGAAGGTGCCATCTATGGTCTGATCTCCGTAGAAGATGCGCTTGCTAAGGCTGAGGAGGAAGTTAATCAGATCTTAGCCGAGGCATAATAACAGACACATTTAAGAACCCTGGGTCGGCGCGATCCCTCGCGGCTTGCACCAGCCCAGGGCTATCCTATAGCTGTTCGACAGCCAACCTCCCGGTTAGAAGTTTACTATTCGGCATTGGTCATGTCTTGCTCAATTGTATAGTTGGGATCGCATACTATGACTACACTTAACAACGCCTCTTTGCCCTCGGGCAGGCAACAGGTCAGCCTGCGGAAACGATGGTGGCGGCAACAGACCTGGTCTGCTTACCTGTACATGCTGCCTTTCCTGATCCTGTTCACTCTTTTTTATGTCTACCCCATCTTCCAAGGGTTATATATCAGTCTCACTTCTTGGGATTTGATAACACCTCAGAAGTACATCGGTTTTCAAAACTACACAAACTTACTCAGTGACAAACAGTTCTGGACTACTCTTCGTAATACGGCCTATTTCACAGCCTTGAATGTTCCCTTAGCTATCCTGGTACCACTGGGACTGGCCCTGCTGGTGAATGCACCTATTCGGGGTCAAGGCATCTTCCGTACTGTATTCTCCGTGCCAATGATGATCTCTGTCTCGGCTATTGCCATCATTTGGAGATGGTTCTACGATCCTACCAGCGGCATAACAAACTACTATCTGGAGCTGATCGGCATACAAGGTCGCAATTGGCTTACTGACATCAACACAGCTATGCCCGCTATTGTGATTGCCGACATATGGTGGCGCTCGGGCTGGAACATGACTTTATTTATGGCGGGGCTGCAAGAGATTCCAGAAGAGCTATATGATGCGGCTAAGATCGACGGCGCTGGAGGGTGGAACCTTTTCCGTTACATCACACTCCCCGGGCTGCAGCCTACAACATTATTTATAGCTGTTACCACCGTCATCGGCTCCTTCCGTGTCTTTGCGATCATCCTACAGCTCACCGGAGGTGGACCGTTCGAGTCAACGCGATCAGTTGTCCAGAATCTGTACGAAACTGCTTTCCAGTTCTTCAAGATGGGTAAAGCATCAGCCATTGCCTGGATTTTGTTCGCTATTGTTCTGGTCTTCACCATTTTGCAGTTCCGTTTGTCTCCAAACCCGACTGAGTAAAAGAGGCTCATTATGAACCAAATCACAGCGACTCCTTTACCTTCACATGCACGGCGGCCTCGCCGGAAGAGTTGGGCATATGTACGCCGTTATATCGCGCTGATAATAGTCTCGCTGATCTGGCTTGCTCCAGTTGCCTGGCTGTTTCTTACTTCACTCAAGCCTGAAAACCAGATCACTGTTGCTCCGCCCCGCTGGTTCCCCCATCCGTTGAGCACGATGACGCTGCAAAACTACGAAGAGCTTCTCTTCCGGTTAGCTGGAGGCTACAACGTGCCAAGAGCTTTTTTTAACAGCATGCTCGTATCAATTTTGGGTACATTTTTGGTCATTGTCATTGACGTTCTGGCCGGTTATGCTCTGGCTCGGATGCGGTTCCCAGGGAGAGGGCTCATCTTCGCTGTTATTGTTAGCTCGATGATACTGCCTGCCGAGGTACTGCTGATCCCCAATTACATCACCGTTTGGAAACTGGGCTGGCTTGACGATCTCAAAGCGCTAATCGCAGTGCCGGCCGCCGCAGGATTCGGCGTCTTTCTGATGCGCCAATTCTTCATGGGCATCCCCACAGACCTGGAAGACGCCGCCCAGATCGATGGCGCCAGCCGCCTTGACATTTTGTGGTATATCGTCCTACCACTCTCACGCGGTATCATCGCCACACTCGCAGTACTCACCTTCTTGCTATATTGGAATGACTTCGTTTGGCCCTACATCGTAGTCAACCAAGCGAGCCAGATGACTGTCCCGGTGGTCTTATACGCTATCTCGGGAAGCCTGTTCAATCGTTATGGCGCCCTCATGTCAGCAGCTGCTCTGGCCGCACTGCCGGCAATCATTCTGTTCATGTTTGCCCAGCGCCTGATTATCCGTTCTATCACATTGACTGGCATCAAAGGCTAAAAAGGTGACTGAGAACAACACATGCACCAACTTACGGAAGCTCCTACCAGCCAGAATGCTATCCTTCCTAACTCTTGCAGTTCTGGCTATGTGTCTTGCGACCTGTGCGTCCGGTGAGGCAACGCCCGCCCAGACTGTCCCTACACTAACCACAGATGTAGCCGAGACCAACGCTATGATTCTTGAGCCTGTCGGTGATGTAACCCACGTCCATGACCCGGTGATGATCAAAGACGGCGACATGTACTACCTGTTTTCGACCGGATTGGGCATCTCCGTGCGCCGCTCGACAGACATGCTAACATGGGAGTCTTGTGGGCGCGTCTTCAGAACTTACCCGTCCTGGCTGCTTGAGACCGTCCCGGATGTCAGAGAGCTCTGGGCGCCGGACATCATCTTCCACAATGGCAAGTACTATCTCTTTTACACTGCCTCTTCTTTCGGCGTCAACCACTCAGCGATAGGGCTGGCCACCAATATCACTCTCGATCAGGAAAGCCCGGGTTACGAGTGGGTCGATCAGGGCGTGGTCATCGCCTCACAAAAAAGCGATAACTACAATGCCATCGATCCCAACCTGGCGTTCGACGAGAATGGGCAGCCCTGGCTGGCATTTGGCAGCTTCTGGAGCGGCATCAAGCTAATCGAAATCGATCCGCAGACCTTCAAGCCCACGCCTGACGCAGAGCTAATCGCCATAGCAGCCCGACCGGACAATACGGCCATCGAAGGCGCTTTCATCACACACAGAGGCGACTACTACTACCTGTTCGTCTCGCACGATTTCTGCTGCCGGGGGATCAACAGCAACTACAAGATCATGGTTGGCCGGTCCAAGAACATCACCGGCCCGTATGTAGATAGCGGTGGCCGCCCTATGATGGAGGGCGGAGGCAATCAGGTTTACGCCGGTTCCGATCGCTGGCGGGGTCCGGGGCACAACTCGATTTTCATCGAGGACGACACTTACTGGATGGTCTATCACTCCTACGACGCAGAAGCCGAAGGTATACCCACATTGCACATCGAAGCCTTGAAATGGGATTCCTACAGGTGGCCATTATCACCGAGTGCCCAGCTTGGCAAGTAGCCTTGATCGGAAGGTTGCAACAACTGGGCAAAAAAGCCTCCGCCCTTTCTTTACATTGTTGGCGCCTCTTTCCTGCATCGAGGCTTTGAAATGTACCTTTCTCACCAGATAAGCAACATGCCTGGTGAGAAAGGCATACCTCCTTGTTTCGCTTTCACGCTCGACAATAATTCAAGAAGGGCCGAGATCTTCCATGGCTCCCTCTTTCCATCTTTCCACTGCGCAACACAGGAGCCTGTTACCCTGCCGCACTGCGCCCACATCGCCGAATTTCTACGAAAATCAGAACTGAACTATACTGTTAATGGGGATTCTTTTCAGTGGGCTCGTTGCTCAAAATAGATGCCATTCAATGACGGTGTCAGGCTCACATTCTGCGGTAAATGACCAGTTGATTGCTAAGGAATGGCGATTAAATAACTTGCCCCTAAGAGCCTGCAATCAGGATTATGGATGAGCAAGTAAATGACCACCACCAAAGGTGGTGGCTTTAGGATGTTGCACCTGGAAGGTGCGATCTTACCGAACCTTACTAATCGAACAGTCT
>JAFGMS010000043.1 GCA_016927375.1 Anaerolineae bacterium | reverse complement strand
TCTATCACCTGTACCATTTGTGGTTTGGTCAATCTGCAAACCAAGCGTTGGCAAGCTGCCAAAGCTGCTAATTCTGCATAGACTCTTGTGTTTCGCTTATCAACAAGACCATCCGCGCATTCTATCGTATGCTTGGGACTGTATCAAACAGAATAACAGAAAGGCGACTCTTTATGAAGAACAAAACTCTGCTACTCAGAATATGTTACTGGTGGGGCATCATTTTGGACGGTGCCGTAGCTGTCCAGATGGTTTTTCCGGAACGTTATCTACGTTTCAACGGCATCGATCTTGAAGCGGGGATTGGGGTTCGTTATGGGCTATTGAATGGGGTGCCCTTGATGATCGGGTGGACGCTGTTGTTGTTTTGGGCCGACCGCAAACCATTGGAACGTAAAGACGTACTGCTGCTCACGCTGCCGGTAATTGTTGGGTATGCGGTCATCGAGGTGTATGCCATTAGCATTGGGCTGGGCACGTTGAGCCGGACATTGCCTGTTCTCCTTTCTCAGACTGGTCTGAGTGCGCTCTTCATCTTCAGCTACTCCAACGCGGCAAATAGCGCATAAGATCTATTCAGATACTCTGAAAGATGCTATGGTATTGGTAGATCCCCTTACCAACGGAGGCATCGAACAAAATGAAAGTCGGCTTCTCTACACTCAAACAGCATATTGCCAATGTAGGGCCACGGTTTCTTTCAGCCGGCGAGCAGACCATGCGCTCGTGGGCCGAGCATCTTCACAGCCTCGATGAGGTACCCGAAATCTACCGGGAGTTCTTCGCCGGCCTGTCTCCTGAGCCGGGCAAGTTTCCTTATACTGTGCTTACGCCCTCCTATGAAGGCTTCTTTGTCCGGGCCAACCCCAAGCTCATCTGCCTGGTTGAGCCGGATATATACGTGATTGAGCATCGACGCAAAGAGATGGAGGTGAAATGCTTCCCATTTGCTGATATTAACTACATTGAAGCCGGCAGCGTCCTTCTCAAATCGTGGATCAAGATCAGCGGCATCACCTCGACTGGCCTGTCCGCCGCCTCGTTTCAATTCAGCGTCGTGACCCGGCCCTTCTTTGATCCGTTCATCGAAAGAGCACGGGTCATAGAACCTCCTTTCGCGTCTGACGATCTGGAGGCCGAACAAGACAAATTCTTGCACTTGCGCGAAGATCATCTCAAATTTATGAACTACGCCCGGCGCAGCATCTTGCCTGGCGAGAAGATCATTGCCGACCTGATGCAGCCGGAAATCCGGCTAAAAATACTGAAAGCATTCTATCACACCGTTACGCCTGCCCACATCAGCATCCTGACGGACCGGGAGCTCATTTTAATCACGGAGGACAACGAAAGGTTAACCCGCACCGGGGCGCCCTATGGTGGTATCTGGTACTACATTCCACTGCGAAGAATTACCGTAGCTTCACTGACCGAACGCAGCGGGCATACCCTTACCTTGTCTATCCAGATGCCGGAGGATGATGAGGTAAGCAGCATCTTTGGCACAGCCAATCGGGCAGAGGCAGAGGCGCTGGTGGGCAAGATCAATGAGTTGGTGGGTGGCAGGTGAAAGGGAGCCGTTTTCAGTAAGCGAGCATCAGCCATATGCTATGAACTGATTGCTGGGTGCTTGTAAGTACAAGATGCTTGATGAAAATAGGGCACAGCCAGGCATGACCCGGCTGTGCCTTATTGGATTTGCTGGTATCGGCGGGCGTTGCCGTCAAGCACTCAGGTGCGCAAAAAGGGTCACACAAGCTATCGCTGCTCAATAGCAGATCTGATATGCTGCAATAGAATGTCTAGCCGCTGTCAATTGCTAATTGGCAACTGATAGCTAACAGCCAGGAGCAGTCACATGAAAATCACCCTTATCTTTCCTCGCACCGACCCGCGGCGCGGGACCAAGATCAAGAACCACATGATTCCCCCTTACGGTCTGCAGTTGTTGGCTGCACTAACGCCTCCCCGGCACGAGGTTGTCTTGCTTGACCAGTTTCTCCAGCCTATCGACACCAACCTCGACGCCGACTTGATCGGCATCAGTGTCTGGACGGGATCGGCAGGGAATGCCTACCAGCTGGCCGATGCCTTCCGTGTGCGCGGCATCCCGGTCGTGCTGGGCGGGCCACATGTGGCGGTGCTGCCTGAGGAAGCCCGGAAGCATGCCGATTCGGTCGTGGTGGGCGAGGCCGAAGCTGTCTGGGCGCAGCTGCTAGGGGACTTTGAGGCGGGACAGATGGCGCCGGTGTACGAAGCCGATCCGCTGCCCCTCTCGATGACGCCGCCCGCACGCTGGGACATCTTCCAACAAGGTGATTATGTTCTGCGCAGTGCTGTCTCGACCTCCCGTGGCTGCCGCTTCCGCTGCGAGTTCTGTTACGAGAGCAGCCGCCCCAACTCAACCTACCGGCGCAAGCCCCTCGATCAGGTTCTGACCGAGATCGACAGCCGCCCCGGGCCGGTCATCGCCTTTCTGGATAACGATCTGTTGAGCGACAAGAAATACGCCCGCAGCTTGCTCGAAGCGCTCATCCCGCGCCGGAAGGCCTGGATGGCCATGACGACCATCCGCTTCGCCGATGACCCGGATATGGTGGCGCTGGCGGCGGCCGCCGGCTGCAAGACGCTCTTCGTCGGGTTCGAATCGGTGTCGACCGAGAGCCTGCTGGAGGTCGGCAAGCGTCAGAACCGTGTCGACATCTATGCGCGCAACATCCGGCGCCTACACGATCACGGCATCATGGTCAACGGCAGCTTTGTCTTCGGCTTCGACCATGACGGTCCGGAGGTATTCGATAATACGGTGCAGTTCGGTATTGACAACCTGCTGGAGACCGCGACCTTCACTATTCTGACCCCCTACCCGAACACCGGCCTTTACAAGAAGCTTCAGGTCCAGGGGCGTATCTTTGACTACAACTGGGCGCACTACGATACCACCCGGGTCGTCTTCGAGCCGGCCATGATGACCATCGATGAGTTGGAGGCGGGTTTGACTTACGCCTACCGTAAGTTCTACAGCATGGGGTCGATCTTCAGCCGCGCCTTTCGCCCTGGTTCCGGTGCGCTGAAGCGGCTGGTGCTTAACCTGGCCTACAAGCGCATCGAGCCGGTGTGGAAAACCCTGGATTTGGGCCTCTCCGCCCGATGGATACGCCCGGTCACCTACTGGTACATGAGCGCGATGAGCCATCGTCTGCCGGTGGCTCGGGAGAGCGTCCAGCCGCAGTTGGTTATTGAGTAGAAGTATGTTCTGAACTCGCAGAGGTAGGACTTAATGGCGATTCAACAAAATAACAAGATGCGATCTCGTGACATGCATTCGCCAACGCCAAGGCGAACAGCTTTAGGTTGGCGCAAAACATTTTTCTGGTTCGGTATGGTGGGTGGAATAATACTATTCGTTTGGGTGTGTTTCATCTCAGTTGCCAGGCTCCTCGGGCATTGCTGTGATGGAACGTCTTGTGACACGGCCGAATGCATTGAATCCT
>JAFGMS010000375.1 GCA_016927375.1 Anaerolineae bacterium | reverse complement strand
TCGTCCAAGCATCCTCCTTCCATCTTCCTTCCATCCTCCTAGATTTACGTATAAATTCGTCAACTTGACCCTATAGGAATTTCCTTTCGCGAATGACTGTTGTTTGTGCGCAAGTGGATTCCCGCTTTCGCGGGAATGACAGGCCACATAGGAACCGTGTGTGCTGGGCAACAAGACAGTGGTGATTGGATAATTGCTTGGTCGTTGCAACAATCTGTTTTTCAATCGTCAATCATCAGATGACCTTTGATCGTACAACCAATCATCAATAACTTGTCACCCAAACATTTACCCTTCATATATCACCCATAGCTACAGTTGAGAGCGCCAGATAGCTGAGTAGTTACAACCACGGTTTGATGGCTACTACTCCCTGCGCTATAATGGGCGCGCTAACTTATACCGTGGATCGGGGTGAATACTGTGCAAACGCAAACTTACATCAATATTGCATTAATTATCCTTGCCGTTGCCGTGATTACAGCTACTTTGCTTCAAAGTCAGGGGGGTATGGGAGGCCTCTTCGGAGGTGATACAATGACAGGCCAGTACAAGACACGTCGAGGCTTGGAAAAGACACTGTTTCAGATCACTATCGTTCTTGTTGTGCTCTTCTTCTCCCTGGTGATCGTCAGCGCCTTTCTTTTAAGCAGATAATCCTCAATCGGTGATAGCGTCACCTTCTATGCCGGTCTGGAGGATGTGTCGTCCCATTTAGATCCGGCTTTTCCCTTTGATCAATCCTTATGAGTGAATTATCCGGTATGGACTCACCAGCTTCTTCACCTGCGAGGCGTTTGCGCTGGCAGGTGATCGTGCTCATCATTGGTTTGGTGATGATCGTTGGCGCAGTCGCGTACATGATTATCAACAATAAAAGCGATCCCGGTCCGCGTGAAGTCGCTCTGTCGGTAACGCAAACCTACACTGAAGCAATTGTCGGCAAACCCATCTGGGTCAACCCCGTCCTGGCCGTGTCCCAGGCTGACCGCGATCTGGTGTCGTTGCTTTTCTCTGGTCTGACCCGCATCGATGAGTATGGCCAACCCGTTCCCGATCTGGCCTCGGATTGGGATGTCAGTGCCGATGGCCTCACTTACACTTTCAACCTGCGCACCGATGTCACTTGGCACGATGGAACACCCTTTACCGCAGACGATGTGGCTTTCACGATGGGGTTGCTGCGTGACCCGGACTTTCCCGGGCCGGCCGATCTGGGAGCGTTCTGGCGCACTGTCGAAACCTATATTGAGGATGAGACGGTGATCAGATTTGTACTCACTCAACCTCTCTCCGCATTCCCGGAATATGCAGGCATCGGTATCCTGCCGGAGCATCTGCTGGCAGGTATCTCGCCCGACGATCTTCCTCAAGATCCGTTCAATCTAAACCCAATCGGTACAGGGCGGCTGCAATGGATATCGCTGCAGGAGCAGGGAAACTCTATCACTGTTGAGCTGGAGCCTCATACCGACTATCACGACCGGCAACGCCGGGTCCAGCTCAGCGATATCGATCTGCATTTCTATCCTGACAGTAACCGGGCATTTCGTACGCTTGGCTCTGATGCACAGGCCTTGGGGGGGTTGTCTCCGGCGCAGCTTAAGGGCGTTCTGGACAGTCCTGAGCTGGCAGTCTATTCTTCCCGTCTTCCTGTTTATGCGGCTATCATACTCAACCAGAGTGCCCCTGAGCGGTTACCTTTCTTTCAGGAATTAGAAGTACGGCAGGCCTTAATCTTGTCCCTGGATCGGAGTGGACTGGTTGCCCAGGTTCTTCCTCGGGTAGCCACTCCGGCTAATTCGACGATCTTGCCTGGCACGTGGGCTTACAACGATGCCTTGACTCCGATACCTTATGATACAGCGAGGGCTGCACAGCTTCTCGATGAGGCCAGCTGGGTTCTCGGAGAAAATGGTACGCGAGCTAAAGAGGAAGCACAGCTGACTTTCACGCTGCTGGTTACCAACCAGGACGCTGATAGCCAGGCGGGGGAAATGATCGTCCGGCAGTGGCGCGAGCTGGGTGTCGATGTCACGCTCAAGACACTCGACGCCGAAAAGCTGCTCGAGCGCATCCAGACGCCGCAAGAAGGCGACCAGGGACGGGACTTTGATGCTGCGTTGGTCGAGTTCAGCCAGGGGCGGCTGGCCGACCCGGACCCATATGCTTTCTGGCATGAGTCGCAAATAGAAACCGGTCAGAACTATGGTGGCTACGCGGATCGCGATATCAGTGAAGCACTAGAGATTGCCCGCAAGGATCCCAATGGTGTGCGGCGGACCGAACTGTATCGCGGCTTCCAACAGCGCTTTCTCGAACAGGCGGCGGCGATCCTGCTTTACAATCCTCTCTACCATTACGCTGTAAGCTGCCAGATACAGGGTGTCCAGCTTATGATTTTAGTCGATCCCAGTGATCGCTTCCGCAATATGGAGCAGTGGCGGCTTTTATCCCCGGAAGAGGCCGAGCAGTATTGCTCCGGTGAATAGTTGTTCGACAAGTACCTGCTCGACAGTTCGAACAGCCGCATTATTAGAACCTTACAAAGTGCCCTGATGGTCAGTATGTCATGGGCACTTTTGGTTTGCCGTTTGCCTGAAAATGGTTCCTCCCGATGATGACCTAATGCTCTCTTCAGTGGAAGCTATCTTATCTTCTCCACCTCTTCATCACAATTCCTCCCAATGACTTGTTCTCCGATCTTCAAATGGATGTTGGATAACCGGCTCAGGTGACTTGTCACTCTAGCTGAGCAAGCAAATTCGCCATCTCGATCGCTGCCATAGCAGCCTCGGCACCTTTGTTTCCTGCCTTACTTCCGGAACGCTCAATCGCCTGTTCGATGTTTTCCGTGGTGATAACCCCGAAAGCAACCGGGATGTCGTTCTGCCATGAGATCTGAGCAATGCCTTTGCTGGTTTCATTAGCGATATAATCAAAATGCGGCGTTGAGCCGCGAATGAGAACGCCCAGGCAGATGATTGCGTCATAGCGTTGGCTACGTGCCATTTTCTGCGCTGCCAGCGGAATCTCAAAGCTTCCCGGCACATAGGCGATATCAATATCGTCAGGGTTGACATCGTGACGCATAAGTGCATCTCTTGCGCCCTCCAGCAGTTTACCTCCCATGAAATTATTCCAGCGCGAAACAACTATGCCCATCTTCAATCCGGTGCCTATCAATTTCCCTTCGTAGATGCTGCTCATTTGCTCCGCCCCATTTCTGTTTCTATTGCTGTAG
>JAFGMS010000374.1 GCA_016927375.1 Anaerolineae bacterium | reverse complement strand
GTCGGCATCCTGTTGGAGGCGTTTGTTGACATGGTGCTCACCTCACCCTCCCGGAGGTTGAGTGTAGTCGGCCCCTCGGAGGTTTTTGCGAAGCTCCCTTTGTGTGACCTGTTTGCCCGTCATTCTTTTCATCGATACACGTCTTGCGTGTCAGAAGACTAAAACAACAGCAGTAGCGCAAAACTGCATCAACCCGAAAGGTCTATTTCAGGAATCTTCTCACGAGCGAGATGCTGAGGATTTCTTTTTCCTGCTGCGCGAGCGGCTACCATCGTTGCTGCTGCTCTTTGTTGGGGCTGTGCGCACTTTTCGGGAAGGCTTATTTGGCTTTTCGACGCTCAGCTCTGTGTCTGGGGGTATATTGGCAATGGGCAGCGTAAAAGAGAAAATGCTGCCCCCGCCGGGGTTATCCTCAATCCAGATCCTTCCGCCATGCGATTCGATTGCAAGCTTGCAAAAGGTCAGTCCCAGGCCTGTGCTGCGTCGTTGGGCCTTCTGACCTGGGATGCGGGTGAAGCGGTCGAAGATATGCTCCTTATACTCGTCGGGGATCCCAGGCCCGTTATCGACGACTTCTACTCGGATCATACCTTTACAGCTGGCTCTCACTTTAACTGTTGCTCCAGGCTCGGAGTATTTGAGAGCGTTGTCGATCAGATTAAGCGCTACACGCTCGATCATACTCCTGTCGATGTCGCTATAGGGTAGATCGGGTGGCACTTCTACTTCAATGGTGGCATGCACCTCATCGGTCAGAGTCATGATAGTCTTGGTGGCGTCCTGTAAAATAACGCCTACATTCTCGATGGAGGTGTGCAGCGTCACCTCTCCGCTCTCCATGCTGGAGACATCCAGTAGATCGTTAACCAGATTGAGCAGTTTTTGCACTGAACGCTCGCTGATCTGAGTGGCCTCCGAGATTTCTGCATTATTGTCTGGGGCAAGGTGGCTGATCAGCCGCATGCTGCCCATGATGGCCTGAAGAGGCGAGCGCAGATCGTGGACGATCAGGCGTGTCAGATCCTCGCGTGCCAGTTCCAATTCCTTCTGCTGTGTCATATCACGGAAGATCAGGAGAAGCCCAATGAAATTGCCCTGCTCGTCACGGACGGGAGTAGCAGTGCGTTCGATGAAGCGCCTGCGCTGTCCACTGGCAGCAGTGGCTTCGTACAGATCGGTCTCGGGTTGCATATTGATGTTGCGGATGCAGCGCCCCAACAACTCAGAGAGCTGACCTTTGGTATAACCAAGGCCTTCTCCTAAAATGCTCAAAGGATCGGCCTGAAACTGTTCTGGAGTGCGCGGGGAGAAATCCTTGCGGGCAAAATCCCAGAAATCGCCCATGCGGGCATTGGTCATAACGATGCGTGCCCTGGTATCGAGCATCACCAGACCGTCATTGCTGGAGTCGAGGATAGCGTGCAAGCGGTCGCGGACGGCTTGAGCGTGGTTATAAAGCTGTGCGTTGCGGATTGCTACCGCTGCCTGGACACCCAACTGGCTGGCGAAAGTCATATCAGCTTCGGTAAAGGCATTCAGTCGTTCGGTCTCAAGCGCCAATGCCCCGATCACCTTCTCGTCCAGAATGATGGGCACACAAAGCTGCGAGCGTGGCCCCGGCGCGTCGGGATCGTCAAGAGAGGTGACAAGAGTCTCTCCGCTCTTGAGCACCTTCCGGGCGACACTTTCAGCTACATGGTGAGGCATACGTACAGAACGAGCAGGATCGAAGCCGCGCCATGCTACCATATTCAAATCGCTGCTGCCGACCTGTCCCAGCTCGGTCACTTCACTGGAGAGCACCAACACACCGGCATCGGCATTGCAGCCTTCCATTGCCGAATCGATGATCAGGTTGAAGATGGTAGACATATCCAGCGTAGCACTGAGCCGCTGGTTAATATCAGCCATGTGGACGATCTGCTCCATGCGCTGCGCCAGCTGGACATCTACATTCTGAAAGATACGTGCGTTTGCGACGGCGAGTGCTGCCTGGTTGGCAAAGGTTTCCAACAACTCGATTTCGCCTTCAGAGAATTCGTGAGGCAAGTCGTAATAGACAGCCAACATGCCGATGGGATGCTTTTGTGCACGTAGAGGAAGGTAGGAATAGGCGCTGAATTCCTCGCGCTGGGCCATGAGCAACACTGCTGGCGAGATCTCTGCTTCATCGACATGAATATCGCTGACTGTAATGAGTTTGCCATCCTGCATGACTGACTTACGCTCGGCTTCGCTCATCGGGACAGCAATCTCGCGGGATCGGACAATGTGTTCCGGGGAAAAGCCCTGGGCGTAAGCCAGGATCAGGGTCGAGTCTTCGCTGGCCTCTGATTGAAGTAAATAGATGGCTGCCCTATCACAGCCTGCTACCTCGATGACAGACTCGGTGATTTGCTCAAGCACCTTTTCCGGGTTGAGCGACGCGTTCATGATGGCACTGATCTGATTAAGGCGGGCCAACTGCGTGGCATGTTGTTGGGTCGCTTCGTACAGATAGGCATTATCAAGCGCCACGCTGGTTTGTGTTGCGACTGTATTGAACAGGTCAATCTCGGACTGGCTGAAGCTGCGCTCAATAGGAAGCTCGTCGGCATCCAGCCAGGTATACATGCATCCTACAACCCGCCCTGATGTGACCAGTGGGACACCCATCCAGGAGCGGGCGTATGGAGGATTGTTGATCTTGAGACGGTGTGCCGTCTGTTCGACCGATTCAGCGAGCAAGGGAAGACGCTCGCGCAGCACCCAGGCTACAAAACCATCCGTCCGATAAGGCATGTCACGCTGCAAGATGCGGCGGTTTTCAATTGCCAGTGAGAGGTTCCATGCTGTTTGGGCATTCTCGGGGGCCTTGAGGACGACATGTAAGTTTCTAATCTGAAGAATATTGGCCGTTTGCAGGTAAACGGCTTCTAACAAAGCCTCTTTGTCAAGCGTGGTACGCAAGGCACGGTTCATTGCTGAGAACGAGCTGAGTTGGGAGATCTGCTGCTCCAGCGAAGCCTGACTGATCATCAGTGTATGTACCACGATCACAATGGTCAGCACAATTAGCTCAAATAGAATAAAAGCCCATAGTCCTAAGCGGGCAAACGCCACAGCACTCAGCGGGGCCAGAGCCAGCGGCAGCAGCTCAATGGCCAGTATAGTTCGCCAGTTGTACTTGATCTGGCTGCGGAGTGAGAGGTTCTGCAACCTGAGGTCTGTAGCCAGGAGCAGGTTATAGACAATCAGGTAGATTACCGGACCAATGACGGATGCCAAGATCTGTTGGCGTGTGACCAACTCGCGAAGTGGGGCAGGTGCCCCTATGACGTTGTGAGCCCAGTCGGCCGCAATGAGGCTTAAGCCGTTGTAGGCTACGGGTATCAAGATATGACTGAGGGAAAACAGCCAGTTTTCCCTCTCGGTCCTTCTCCTCTTCCAGCTGCGAGCAAGCTGGATGCTGCCACCTACTATAAGGCCAACTATGGTGACGGCCAACCCGGTCTTGCCGCCAAGTACCAGGTACGTCATCATCGCGGTAACAGGCATGAAGGTGAACTTGCCAAAGCTGACCCCAATGCCATAATTTTGCACAAGGGTAATTAATGCAATGAGGGTAACTATTAGAATCCCGTCTACTAATGAGAACTGCCAGACCGGGAGATTAAAACCAACAAATACCAGTGTGACTATACACAATATCCAGCGTGCTATGGCGGTTCGTTGCTTAGGTGACATGCTAATATCTTACCACAAACTAACCATATACAATGATTACACAATGTTGACAATTTTGTGGCAGAGGGCAACAACTTCACATTGTTGCTCTTGATCCCAGAAGTGGGTAGGTGGATGACGACGATCATAGTGACAAATGGATGAGAAGGCAAACTGAGGCTATACGGCACCGGCAAGATATCTGTGGCTCATTGGGTAAATCTTTTGGATCCTCTTTAGAGAGGCTTGCAAACGAATCTGGAGCGGATTACAGACAAGTCTGGAGAAGCTTTTGATCTTCTCTTGATATTCCTGGCTTTTCTTTTGCTTCTTCTTGCCGATTTTTTCTTATGTTTCGCTCTGAGTAAGCTTCTCCCGTCGTTGGCGCATGGATTTGGCTCTCTCTGAGAGTTTCTGGAAATACTCCGTGCTGGTGATCTCTCCTACCTGGGTTTCCAGCCGCGCTCGGTCGATTTCTATTCGCAGGCGGCTGATCTCAGCTTCGGCTTCGGCCAGATTGCCTTGGACCTCGCCAAACGTGCGGGCATTGGTGATAGCAATCGCAGCCTGAGTTCCGAAGGCTGTTAGCAGGGGTACCATATCTTGTTCGAAGAGTGCTTTCCGGAAGCGGTTATCCATGTATAGCACACCGACTGTCTTTCCGCGCATCGTCAGAGGAACACAGATGATCGAGCGCAGTTGCTGGATCACGATGCTGGCCTGGCTCTGAAAGCGCTCATCAGCCTGGGCATTTGTTGTGATGATTGGAGAGCCACCCTGGATAGCAGCATCGATGATGCTCTGGCTAAAACCGATCTCTTCTTTTGTGAGTGTCTGGCGATCCCAATTACGAGCTGCTTTGACCTGGAGATTGTTTCCTTCGTCATACAGCATCAGGTAGCCGCGCTGCGCGCCAGTCAATTGGATGACTGTATCCATGACCTCCTTAAGCACTTGCGCAAGCTCAAGGGAGGAGGTGATCAAAGCAGAAGTGCGTACCAGTTCTTGCAGCTGATCGCGTTGTTGCACTAACGCCTGACCGTTGTCTTGGGAACGGCGTGCACTCTCGTGGACTTTCTCCAACGCTTGCCTCAAGTGGAATGTTGGCTGGATACCGGTGGTTTCCCACAGAGTCTTCAGTACATCCTCCAATTGATTTAGATTGTGTTGGAAGTGAGTGAGGGCTGTTGTGAAGGCATCTCTGGGAGTATCGCTTTTGTCTGCCATATTTACCATTCTTCTTTGGGGATAAACGAAAGCTTGGGCTATTGTACACCACTCCGTATCCAGGCAGAAACGCAAAAGGGGCGGGGATCCCAACACCTCGCCCCACAGGCATGCAGGCTGAAAGGGATACTCTGTTATTGTTGTCCCTGGCCGGAAAGTGCTGCCAACTCTTCCTGGATCAATCGCACGACCAACTTGTCCAGATCCTCGACGGTGTAGCTGCCTTCCTGAACGTGGTGGTCGGTGCCCGGCTCACCAGAGCTCTGCGGTGCCTCCTCATAGGTCAGGAAGATGAAGTGGCCGCCGGTATACTGTGCCAGCTGCCGGAAGATGTACTCTCCCTGATCGCTTAGCCCGCTGGATGCGATTGGGTGTATCTTGATTCCCATCTCAGCTGCTGTGTGCATTTCCTGTGCGTAATCATAATCTTGCCCATAATCCAGGTGCGGAGGCGCATCGGCCACCAGGAAGATCAGACTGACAGTGTTGTCTGCTCTCCAATGTACTTCGTGGATTGCTCGATACAGTGCCTCGTTGAGCGATTCGGGCTCGTCGCCACCGCCCGCTGCCTGGACGTTCATCAACACAGATTGAAATTCCTGCACGCTGTTGGTGAAGTCCGAGACGCGAGTCACATATTCATCGCCCCGATCCCGGTAGGTTACCATGCCGAAGTGCACATCTGGGCGACTGGGTAACGCGGCAATCTGGGCCGAGATGCTGAGGATATTGCCGCGCAGCTGCTCGATTTCATCGCCCATGCTGCCTGTCGAGTCGAGCAAGAATAACACATCCAGATTGATGGGGGGCTGCTCGGGCTGTACGTTGAGGGTGACGTCCCAGATGTTGTCGGTGCTCTGACGGGTGAGTCTGAAACTCTTTTCGACCTGGCCTTTCTTGACTACCACATTCAATGTGCTGGATTGGCCAGAGAGGTTATAGGCCGGCGGGAAGATATAGACAATCCCGGTCGCTGGTGTTTGCAGTGTAGTGACCCGCGTTTGGCCTTCGTAAATCTGTACCTCTGCATCCAATACAGGCATCCCGTTTGTTGTCCTGACGCGGACAATGTGCCTTTCGGTCACATCCAGATCGTGGACCGGATAGCCCAGAAAACGCATATAGTCCAACCGGTACTGAAGATAGGCGTTGAAATCTTCATTATCATCAATCTCGCCGGCGGTGACGTTGGATTGGAACTGCTGGTCGGGGACTGTCGAAGAGCCGCTGCCGGAAGGGGGGACGACTGCCACATCCGGTGGAACGACGGCGGGTTCACTTTCGGGAGCTTCGGCAACGCCACCCCCTCGTGCTTCCTCCACCTCGCCGGCGAAAGCCATTGTTGGCGCAGGCATTGCGACGGATGGTGCACCCTCGTCGGAACTTTCTGCCGCGCTGTCTGCCGGCGCATAGTTTTTAGGCTCGTCCCAATCGTCGATTGCTGCGGGTGCTTCGGTTGCTTCTCCCACTTCTACATTGCTTTCGAGGTTAGGAACTATCTGGGTTGCCGCTTGCCCGCAGCCTGCCAGGAATAGTCCCACGATGGTTATGATACCGATTAGTTTTTGAATGTGATTTTTGTTCATTGTCATGCCGCTCCTCTTCTCGATTTTGGCGTGTTATTTGAATATCTAGACGATATGTTGTGCCAAAAGGTTCCCGAACGGTCTGGCCAGAGATCTGGAGGCGCAGGAACGCGGGATAAAAGAGATTCTCAGGGCTCTCTGTGGTGTATAGTTGTCCAAATAGGTTTTTGCACCATGGGCAAAGTGGCACCCAAAATATAAAACGTAAATATGTGAATATG
>JAFGMS010000373.1 GCA_016927375.1 Anaerolineae bacterium | reverse complement strand
GCGCTTCAGGCAGCGGTCTACCAGCTGATCACCCTGCTGATCACAATTGGGGTGTGGATTGTATGGACCATCTTCTACATACTGTCCTTCATTCCTCTCTTCCAACTACCCGAGGGAGACCCGCCCCCACCGATCTTCTGGATCGGGATAGGCAGCATGGTGATCCCTTTGGCCATCATGCTTGTTTTTGGGCTGTATGGCCTGTGGGGCGCGCTGAAGACATGGCAGAGCAAAGACTTTCGCTATGTCGTCATCGGCGGTTGGCTGGAGCGTAGTGGGTTATGGAAGAATGGTGAGAAGTAGCTCGCCGATGTCTTGAGGGCTGGGTATGAGAGGAAGGCCGCTTTGCCCAGCCCTCGGGGCAAAACCCTGAGATACACTGTTGCGTATAGAAACTAGAGGAGCCTCAACCTTCTCTGCACCCTGCAAGATGCTTCCTCTCAACTGGATACAGATGTCGCGCCAGCGAGAAGTGTAGATAGCGTCGTTGGTGGGCGTAGCGATGTGCCATGCATCAACTCTCTTGAGGTGGATCTTTAGAGCTAGAATCAGCATGTGCTGTTCAATAAAGGAAGAACTCCATGGCCAAGAAGAAAAAGACACAATCTGAAGAAGTACTTGATGTTGAAGAGGTAACACCGGGGCCTGGGCCCGATATTGAAGATCAGATGACGCCGGCCGAGACATTGGTGGGCGTGGTGCTCAGACCCAAGGCGACCTTTGAGCGGATGCGCAATGCCGAGGTCGGGCACTGGTGGGTAGTGGCGGCGCTGGCGGTTGTGGCACTGACACTGGTAACGATAGCGGGGGTGCCCATTGCGGCGGAGTCGGCAAACAGCACCAACGAGTCTCAGATGGAGGAAATCACCACTACTCAAGAGCTTTCGGAAGAAGAGCAAGCCCAGATTGAGCAAATGCAGCGAATCATGAGTTCCCAGGCCGTACTGGGGGCTCTCATTGGCTGCTTTAGTGTATTTGGCCTTGCGATTGGCTACCTGGTGCGTGCGGGTTTCACTTTCCTTCTGGGGTTGGCCTTGGGCGGCCGGGCCAGCTTCAAACAAGTCTGGCGGATGTCTGTCTGGACGACGCTGCCGGAAGTGCTGCGCGCCATTGTCAGCGCCGTTGTGACTTTTGTCACAGGAAACCCTAGTGTTTCCGGCTTGAGCTATATACTGAAGGGCGTAGAGGTCAGTACATATCCGTATCTTGCCACTCTCCTGGGCTCGATCGATATCTACGCCATTTGGAGTCTGGTGCTGTTGGGGATCGGTCTGTTTGCTACCTCGCAGCTCAGCCGGGGAAAGAGTGCGGTGGTTGCGCTGGCTTATTGGCTGCTGACAGTGGCTTTTTCGCTAGGGCTTACCGCAATCGGCCAGGCATCCCTCAGCATACTTGGGATGGGATAACGTTAGCATGGCCAAACAAAAACAGGCCTCACTGATTACCGTGCGCGATCTCAGACGTACTTTCAAGCTGGGCAATACCCTCGTGCGGGCTGTCGATGGGCTCGATCTGGATGTGATCGATGGCGAATTTCTGTGCCTGATGGGGCCGAGCGGGTCGGGGAAGACCACACTGCTGAACATGATCGGCGGCCTGGACCGGCCCACCGACGGGCAGATCAGGGTCAATGGGCAGACGATCACGACGCTCGATGAAAATGCGCTGGCAGTCTACCGGCGGCAGCAAGTCGGCTTCGTGTTCCAGTCGTTCAACCTGATCGCCACCATGACTGCGCTTGATAACGTCAAGTTCCCGATGATCTTTGCGGGCATATCTGAGGCGGAACGCGACGAGCGGGCCAGGGACCTGCTCGAACAGGTCGGGCTGGGGCATCGATTGCACCATAAGCCAACCGAACTCTCGGGCGGCGAGCAGCAGCGTGTCTCGTTGGCGCGGTCGATGGTCAACCGGCCGCGCATTCTGTTGGGCGATGAGCCGACCGGCAATCTCGACTCCCGGACGGGCATCGAGATATTGGAGATTTTCCAGAGGCTCAACAATCAAGGACATACCATTATTGTTGTCACACATGATCCGCGTGTGAGCAATTATGCCACGCGCACAGTACACATGCTCGATGGGCAGATTGTGGCTGATAATGCGGCGCCAATCTAGGCATGAGGGATGAGGCCAGAGGCATAAGTGCCGATATTGTGACAGGTGTTCTGGATGAATAAGCAGCATAAGGAGAGACGATGTTGGATAAAGTGCGAGCAGTGACCGGCTGGCTTTGGACACGCATCGAGGTTCTGGTGCCCCTGCTGGCGCTTCCGGTCTTCTTCAGTATGGTGAGAGGGGATGGTGGAGAACTCCCAACCGGCTTCACTGTGCTGGTGTGGGGAGCAGCGGCGGTCTACATCGGCCTGGTGATCTGGTCGCCGATGGCGCTGCCGGCCAAGAACCCGCAGCCCGTGTCCTGGAAGCAAATTGGGAAGGCTGCACAGATCGTCGTCCCGTCCATGCTGGCTGCGACGCTGATCCTGGTTGGGTTATCTTATCTGCGCACGCAGCCAGGCAGCGGTTCACCTGGTTTTATCTCTGCGTTGCTGCTGGCGACCCTGTTGGGGTCTGTTGGCGTTGCGGCGGAGGGAACGCTGCCGGTAGACCTGTTCCCGGAATTTCGCTGGCGGAAGGTCAAGCGCATACTCTATGCTGTCGTGGCTGCCTTCTTCTTGATCTTGTTGAGCTTTCTGTGGGAGAACCTCTTCAGCAGCATCGTGGCTGAGCCCATCGGTGCGGTGATGGGAGAAATCGAACTGGAGGCTGGAGATGCTGCATCGAGTTTTGACACCGCCAGCCCGCTGCTCTTGTTGGTAAATATGTTGATTGGCGCGGGTTTCTTTGAGGAGATGTTATTCCGGGTTGGTATCATGACGATTGTCTGGCGGCTTACCCGTAGGTGGGGCTGGGGCCTGTTGGTCTCTGCGCTGCTGTTTGGCTTCTATCACATCTCACCGCTGAGCGGTCAGGGGGCATATAACCTGCAAACCGCGCCGGTGATGGCTGTTCTATCGTCGGTTGGCATGGGCCTGGCGAATGGTTTCATCTACCGTCATCGGGGTTTTCTGACGGCGGTCCTGGCGCACGGATTGGGAAACTGGTTGGTTCTGATGATCATGTCCGGCGCAGGGTCGATGTAGTGGTGAGCTATGAGCAACGAGTGCTGAGTAGACGAGTATGGGTTATAGGTCAAGGTTAGAAGATTGAGGAGCAAGCACTGGCAACTATAAGCTATAGGCCATAGGCCATAAGCTATAAGCCATAAGCCATTAACGTGGAAGGGTGATATGAATACGATACGGTTCTTCAAATGGTTGGGAGTGGTGGTATTGTTGGTGACCACCATGTTGGGTATGGAGGCCGGTGCGGCGCATGCGCAGGGTCAGCCCACTTTTATGATCAACAGTTGGTCAACCGACCCTGTGGAGCTTGAGCGTGGCAAGGAGTTCGAGCTGACATTTGTTTTCACCAATGTCGGCAGTGCCACAGCCAGCGAGATAACCGTCAATGTGGGGTCGAGCGCTGACTTTACCAGCCTGAGTCCTACCCAGTTCTTTGGCGGTGTGCCGGCTAACTGGCCGACGACGGTCAATCTGCGGGTGGCGGTATCGAACTCCATCACTACCGGCCACCACTCGCTGCCAATCCTCTTCACGTACCAGACTGATGACTTTGGACACACACCGGGCAGCGAGACGCGCGAGATCGGGCTGTGGGTCAAGGGAATTGCGCCGTCGACCGGATCAGATACAGGCCGCCCGACCGTGGTGATCGAGGAGACGGAGCTGGCCCCGGCCGAGCTTGGTGACGGCATTGACCTGACTTTGACGCTGAGCAACACGGGCAACCGCGTGGCCACGCACGTGGTCGTCAACCTGGAGAACAGTGAGTACTTCAGCCCGGCCAACGGCAGCTCGGCCTTCGCGCTCGAAAAGGATATCAGCGTCAACAAGACGGAGACTGTCACGCTGCCGCTGGTACTGATCAAGTCGCCGACCGAGCGTGTGGTCCAGAGCTTCAAGTTGGAGTACGGCAGCTACAGCGGGGGGTCTTACCAGTCTACCCAGGACGTTCCCATCGATGTGAGCCAGGCTACCGCCCAGTCGCCTCGCTTGCTCATCGAGAAGTACACGACCGATCCGGAGGTAGTATCGCCCGGCGCGGTGTTTACTCTGGATATGAAAGTGACCAATGTGGGTGGCGGCGCGGCTACCCAGGTTTTCTTCCGGCTGGGCAAGGATGCATCTTCTCTAGGGCCGCTGGCCCCACTGGGCAGCAGCAACGTCCAATTCCTGGACAAGATCGGCGCAGGCAAGAGCGTTATGGTGAGCTATGACCTGGTGGTTGATGGCGAGGCCGATGCCGGACTGGTGCCCCTGGATGTGAACCTGGAATACAAAGATAGCTATGGCGTGGTGCGTGAAGAGACGGTGACGATCAGCCTGCTGGTTGAGGCGGTGCCTTATTTCCAGGTTGGTCTCTATGACGAAGTGCCGGATGAAATCTATGTGGGCGACACCTTCGAGCTGCCCATTGAGATCATCAACATCGGGCGTACTTCCCTCAACGTCAGCACCGTCGATGTTACCAGTGATGAGCTGGCCATCAGCAACGGCTCAATGTATATCGGCCCGATGGATGGCGGCACGACCGGGGCCATCCTGGCCGATGCCGAGGCCCTGGAACCGGGCACGGCATCGGTGACCATCGCCATTCATTATCTCGACAGCTTCCAGCAGCCGCAGGTCTTCACCAAGACGCTTGAGCTCGAAGTCCTGGGCGATGATACGCCAGAGGCAGAGGAAGAGGATGTTCCGGAAGATAATGGCGAGCTGTCGTTTGGCGAGCGTATGCTGCGCGCCATCCTGGGCTTCCTGGGTCTAGGTTCTCGATCTGCTGAAGAGACACAGGCGGCTGTTCAAGATGCGTTGGAGTAGGGAGGCGGTCGATGAAAGCACGTGACCTCTTGAAGCTGGTGTGGGCCAACCTGAACCGGATGCGCGGCCGGGTGGTGATGACTGGGATGGGTGTGCTGATCGGCACGGCGGCCATTATTGTGCTGATTGCGCTGGCGACCGGTGTGCAGCAGAGCATCACTGGTGACCTTTCGGCTTATGGAGCTCTCAACCAGATCCTCGTGTTTCCAGGGGCCTACTTCCAGGCGTTTGGCGGCGGCAGCATCGGCGAAGATGCAGTCCTGACACCCCAGAAGCTGATAGAGCTTGGACGCATCGATGGTGTTGTAGCTGTCACACCCTATGAGCAGCTATATGGCGAGAAGACGCTGCGCTATAACCGCCTGGTCGGTTCCAGCTCGCTGGTTGGCATCGATCCGCGTGCCGTGCGTGATATGGGGTTGGAAGTGGAACAAGGCAGCGATCGCCTGAACCGTGAGACTGTGCTCATTGGTGCGCGTGTCGCGGAGAACTTCGCCGATCCCCGGCGGCGCAGAGCGAGCAGCGAAGATCCTCCCAATTTACTTGGACAGACGCTGACTGTTGAAATGAGACGTACTTTCTCAGAGGAGGATAGGGAAGTGCGCACCATCAGACTGCTTGTCGGCGGTGTGCTGAAGGAGCGCGGCGGCCAGGATGACAGCTCAATCTTCCTCGCTCTGGATACACTTGAGGATTTGAATGCGTGGTCTTCGGGCCAGCGCATCGACCGGCGTACCGAGGGCTATTCGCAGGCCATTCTTATTGTCAACGATCCCAAGCGGATGCGCCAGATCGAAACCAGTCTGATGATCGACGAGGGTTTCCTTGCCTATTCCGCCCGTACAAGTCTCGATATGCTCAATACCATATTCGCTGTCCTACAGGCAGTGGTTGGGGGCATTGGAGCCATTGCCTTGATTGTCGCAGCCATCGGTATTGCCAACACAATGGTGATGTCGATCTTGGAGCGCACGCGGGAGATTGGGCTGATGAAGGCTGTCGGCGCAACCAACCGCGACGTGATGAGCGTCTTTATCGGCGAAGCCGGAGCGATTGGCATACTGGGTGGGATCGGTGGGGTGGTCTTTGGTATCGGCGCGGCCAAGGTGATCGACATGGTTGCCATGGCCTACGTCAATGCCGACCTTGCCAGGAGTGGCGCTACGGGTGGCAGCGGCATCGACAGCATCGCCGTCATCCCCCTATGGCTGCCGCTTTTTGCTGTCGCCTTCGCGCTGGTGATCGGGCTGGCCTCGGGTATCTACCCGGCGCTGCGTGCCGTGCAGCTCAACCCCGTCACAGCGCTCAAATATGAGTAATGAGGCATGAGGCACGAGGCATGAGTGACAGGTGAGGCGTGACAAGGAAGAGTGTGGAGGAGTGTTCGCTGCAAGACATCGTGCTGGTTACGGATATTCATCCGTCCTGGAGCACTATACATCAATCCGGTGAGTACGGGTGAGAAGTGATGCAAGGCATCACCCACGTCCGTCATCAGAAGAGCAAGACAATCCGAGCCGCTCGATTTCATGATTCGTGCTGCACGATTGCATGGTTTGTACTGCACGATTTGACCATTTCCAGTGCAGGTTCGGTTCATTTGTACGGTACGATCCCCTCATTCGTACCGTACGAATCCAAATATGCCTCCCTGGGAGCGGCCGCTATCGCTGTTCAATCGTCAGCAATTCCCGCTTTGGAAGTTTGCCGTTGGAATTACTGATGCAATCTTCTGTTTTTTTCTCTGCGTTCTCCACGACCTTCGGTCG
>JAFGMS010000372.1 GCA_016927375.1 Anaerolineae bacterium | reverse complement strand
TTCGCTCCACGTATAGGTCGGCGCGCTCGACACCGTCGTCCCACCGGTAGGCGAGCCCGGCGTCACTGCACCTGGAGGTCCGGTGCCATCATCGAAGGTGAACGTCCCCGCACTACTCCAAGGTCCGTATCCGGAACTGCTATAAGTCTGCACCCACCAACTGTAGTCACCGTAGGTATAGCTCAGCGAAGGCGTCACCGAGCATGTTCCGCCGGAACAGACGGCCGCGTCTGTGTACCACACTTTGTGCACAGCTGCCCCCGATGGGTTTTGGATCCACAGATAGTAATGAGTAGCGCCTGCTACTGCATCCCATTCATAGGTCACCGGCGCACTCTCCACCGTCGTCCAACACACTGGTGAATTCAATGTTGCTCCACCACTGGTAGAGGAAGCAAAGGTGAATACACCTGCGCTACTCCACAGTCCGTTAACAGATCCATTCAAAGCACGCACCCACCATGTGTAATCGCCATCCTCATAGGTAATTGAGGGTACTGTTGAGCACACCCCACTTGAGCATATTGAGGTCGCATCATATGATGCTGCGTGAACATTCTTACCTGACGGATCATTGATCCAGAGATAGTAACTGGTCGCGTCCGTTACTACATTCCACTTATAGGGCACCGGGGTACAACTCGTCGACACCCCGCCCACTGGTAATACAAGTGTTGGAGCACTCGGTGGTGACGCTACATTCCCTAAAGCACCATCAATATCAATCCGTGGCTTGGTGATACCATTCCGGCTATCTGTAACGTTAACACCACTGTTCTTCAAAGCTGTCAGGATTTCATCCACCGTTGCACTGGGTTGTGCCTGTTTGAGAATGGCCCACGCGCCCGTCACATGTGGAGCTGCTTGCGAAGTACCAGACTGGCTCCCAGTGCTTTCATCCAGCATCGAAGAAACCACATCCACACCAGGAGCCAACAGATCCAAGAATGAAGCGCTGTTCGAGTACAAATAAACGTCATCCGAGTCATCAGTTGCACCAACGCTGATAACGCTCGATATACATGCGGGAGCACTAAGACCATTACTGCTGCCCGCGTTACCAGATGACGCTATTGTAGCGATATCATGTGAGCGAAGTGTATCCACCTGATCTTTTAGGCTTGACAGGGCCGAGGAGGCCGAATCACACACCGAGGTATAAACGTCTTCATTCCTCATGCTCAGATTGACAGCAGCAATGTCATAAGAGGTTCGCAGTTCATCTACCCTTTGCAGACCACTTATCACATCCGAGGTGAAAGCAAAAACGCAGGGGTCATCTGGCGTCCCGTTCGCATCACAGTCATTGGTACGGGTCATAACCTGAACAGCAATTATGCCAGCTGAGGGAGCAACACCAGAAAACGCCTCCGATTCATAGCCAGCCGCAATTCCTGCGACATGGGTGCCGTGATAACAGAGGTTTTCATCAGGATTAGGACCGGTGTCTACGCAGTTGTCAACATAAGGACTTGCTGTTCCCGGACCTGTTGTTCCACTGGGGCAGAGCGTAAGATAGCCACTACCAGGATCATTTGTCGAATAACAGGCCTCTTCTACCACTCTACCGCCCAAGAAAGTGTGAGAAGTGTCAACACCTGTATCCAGAATAGCAATGGTCTGTCCAGCCCCATTGTAACCCTGCCCCCATGCAGAAACGGCATCGATTACTGGAATGGTCTCAACCAACGCAGGTTTCATGATTATATCTTCGTCAATACCCTTGACATAAGGAGAAACACGAATCTGCTCCAGAGCTTGAGCGTCGACATTGAGAGCGATATAAGGGATAGATTTATAAGCCGCTATTACCTCAACATCATACTCAGACAGCTCTGCCAACAGCTGATTCTGCATATGGGCAATGCTTATCTCCTGCGCCTCGGCAGCCGAATCGCTCAAGTAGCCCGGCGGCTGAAAAGCCATATTCAGTCCCACAATAACCCGGACAGAGCCCTGGTCATTTGCTGTGGCAACCAACTCGTCTATATTGGGCGGCACCAGCGGTTCATGATCCTGTGCCTGCACCACCGCGTGAGGTAATGCACCGACAGTGGTTATTGTTATAAGGAGAAGAAACAATATCAATAAGCTACGAGAGAGAATTTTATTCGTCGTATGTCTATACATACAATCCTCCGACCTGTATATGCCATTAAGCCAATGGGAAAGATGCCCATTGGCATAAATGCCTGAATGAGTTCGCGACATGTTCTGAACTCATTATACAATACCACCATTGGGTATTAGCTGAATATATGTGAATTTGTTGTTTTGTTGTAACTTTTACCTCTGATATGTGAGGATCGAGATTGCAACACACCTTTAGATTTCATTTTACAATACATCCGATGTAGCCCGATATAGTACTCAGGTCTGCCTGATGCTTTTTCATCCCCTTTTCGCAACAGCACATAACTTGCTATGAGATCAAGCGCATCTTTCGGTCAAATTTGGAACGGGATTACGAATTATCCAAGCATAATTTTCTCGAACGAGCCGCTAACCGAGAGGCACAAGCCGCCGGCAATGGGTGTGTGGAAACCAATCTTTCGGGGATGTAAATCCGCAACAACCTGTTTTTAGCTCTTAACGAATCTTCTCTACCTGGCCATCCTTTGCACCCAGACGCAGGTGGTCCCCCGTAGCAATCTGCTCAATGGGAAACTGATCGATGCAAGGGATTTCGGCGATGATGCAGCCCACCGCGGTAATCGGCTCACACTCGGCATTCAGGATGGCAAGAGGGGCTTTGCCGGCCTTGCTGAGCCGGTAGAGAGTATAGGACCCAACAGTCGAGCCCTTACCAGTGGGAAAGACGAGAACCTTTCTCGCTATCGACTGCCCCTCAAGCTCGTGCCCCTTTTCCACCACTGACCCCGAATCGGGATCGACGCCGCCAAAGAAAGAAATGCCCATTGTGGTAACCAATGCCTCCCCCTCGACGCAGCCAGGGTAGATTGAGCGGCCATGGAGAACTGCTGCTTTTGGTATTTGAGATTTGATATTTGACATTTGATCCGTGATGCGTGATGCGTAAATCGTAAACGTGTAGAGTGCACCAACCTGCAAACCTGCTGACTTGCTGACAACGTTTGCTTTTCCCCAGTCCCTAACGACCGCAGGTCGTCCCCCCCAATCTCCTAATCCCCAATTGCTTCCCGTACCACTTGCTCAAAATCCAGCAGCCGCGTCTTGAATTTGTTCTTGCTGTAGGCATAGTAACAGGCCTTGGCGCTGTCGGTGGCCATGGCGGTGAAGCGCCCACGGATGGGCGCCACTACACAGCACGTATCGACTGCAAATTTGGCCCCACTGGCCTCGATAGCCTCTGTGTACCCCAACTGATCAGCCGCTGCTTTGACGACCCTGGATGTGGTAAGCCAGAATTCCTTCGTTACCTGCTTTCCGCGCAGCAGCTCGGCCACCCGCGCCACTTCGTGAAGCGAAAGGTGCGGGCAGCCCAACGAGACGAAGTCAACCTCGTCGGATGAGGCATCAAGCAAAGACTGGCGAGCCTTCATTACATCATCTTGGGCGATTGATATCCGCTCACCCGGCGGTGTGACATTAGCTGCCTCTGGCGTGATCCCGTGCATGTGGAACATCGCCAGCCCACCGTAAGTGGCGATACTGGCACAGAATGACTTAAGCTGCTCCATCGATGCCGTATCAACACCGGTGATATAGGGAATGGTCTTGCGACCAAGCACCTCCAACCGCTCACCGATCACCTTGCCCAGCGCGCCGAAATCGGCCGTGTCTGGCAGCTTGGCATGTGCCTCGACCGTCACGCCGGGCTGCCGGTTCTCGTCCAGGTGCATGCCGTATTCCGGCGTACGGCCGGTGATCGCCGCCGCCAGCGCGCTCGGCCCGCCTTCGCGATTGGTACGGGCACCGATCACCGAATTGGCATAACACACCGCGCTGCTCTCTGCCCAGGCGATGGTATCACCCAGGGCGGGCTCGTTCCCGGCCAGGTACGGCGTACAGGTGCAAGTGGTGATTACATTCATGCGGGCAAAGACATCGATGACCCTTTGCTGCCTCTCGGCAAATTCAGGCGAGATGCCCAGCCTCTGCCAGTTCTCGATGTCCATCCCGGCCGGGTTGAGCGTGGCCATCACGCGAGCGCGGCCGCCGCCATCGGCCATCTCGGCCAGCCACTCCAGGCCGGCATCGCCCAGGTTGTCGTAGCTCACCCCGGCAATCTGCACCGAACGCACCGGCAACATCCGGCCGGCGCCATAGATCTTGCCGAGCGTCGCCAGGATCTGCATGGCTTTCCGGACCGCCTTGCCCTGCTCGCCGTCCAGCATCGATTGTTCTTCGTTCGTTAGGAGCATAGGAAGTCTCGCTGACGACTACCGTGGAAAGCTTTACCGCCGAGACCACAGAGCCCGCAGAGAAAAACTGAAAACTCTGCGCTTTGCTAGTACAGTTGGGCATAAGTTCGTCGCCAGATTAAGGCAATCTTCCCAACTGTATAAAGTACTTTGCGTTGCACTGCTCGACCGG
>JAFGMS010000371.1 GCA_016927375.1 Anaerolineae bacterium | reverse complement strand
ATGGGAATGAAAATAGCAGCAGCTTGTAAGTGATTGTGGCGTATGGATTCCCGCTTTCGCGGGAATGACAGAATTGGCGAAAGCCGGGTTATGTTGAGAATTGTGATAGCAGCAGGCACAGACAAAGTACAAAGCTTTTAACTCGTTGCTCGGCACTCGTGACTCAGCACTATTTTCAAAGGAGGTTTCTATGGATCCAATCAGTATTATCGGTCTGACGTCCATCATCGTTTCGGGTTTGACTCTTGCTATCGGCTCAGTGTTGCCTGCGAAGGCTCAGGGCGATGCCGTCAGCCAGGCGCTGCGCTCTATTGCTCAACAGCCTGATGCGTCAAACACCATCACCCGTACCCTGTTCGTGGGGCTGGCCATGATCGAGTCATTTGCCATCTATTGCTTCGTTGTGGCCATGATCCTCATTTTCTTCAACCCGTTCTGGAATTATCTTACCCAATCGGGAGGGTAGGCCGTGCAAATTGAATGGTTTACGGTTGTAGCAGAGATCATCAACTTTGCGATCCTGCTCTATCTGCTCCAACGCTTTCTGTATAAACCCATCATCAAAACGATGGACCAGCGCAAGCAAAAGATCGCTGCCCGGCTGCGGGAGGCGGAGGAAATGCGCAGCGAAGCAGAACGGCAAGCCGAACGCTATCGCCAACAGCGACAAGAGCTGGAAGATGCCCGCGATGAACAGTTGGCTATTGTCTACAAAGAGGTCGAATCGCGGCGAAAAGAGCTGCTGGAAGAAGCGCTTGAGGAGATCCAGGAGAAGAAGCGGGACTGGCAGGAGGTGCTCCGCCGAGAGCAGGAGACCTTCATGCAAGAGTTTCGCCAACGGGTCGGGCAAGGGGCAGGGGAGATTGCACGCCGGGCTTTGCAAGACCTGGCCGATGTTCGGATAGAGCAGCGCATGGTCGAGTTGTTCGTGGCGCGCCTCCAGGAACTCAAACCGGATGCGCGGGCCAAGATATCGGAGGCGATCCAAAGGTCGGATGGGAAGATCGTTGTTCGCAGCGCCTTCGAACTGCCGGCAGAAGCGCAACAGATGATTGCCGAAGCAGTACAGATACACATCTTGGGCGAGAACAATCTGCATCCTCATTTTGAGATCGCGCCGGATCTGATATCGGGCATCGAAATGCAGGTTTATGGCCAGCAAATTGCCTGGACCATCAAAGATTATCTTGCCGGTCTTGAAAGAGAGATTCGTGAAACCATTGAGCGCAAAACCCGCGAGCAGCAAGAGGATAAGCATGGCTCGTGAAGAACCGTTCCGGAAGCTGCTGGATGAAACGCCGGAACTTCTCAATCAAATAGTCACAGATTACCAGGCTCAACTGTCGATCCGGGAGATTGGCACCGTCAAATCGGTTGGTCAGGGCGTCGCTGTGGTCGAGGGGCTTCCCCGTGTAAGATCGGAGGAACTACTTCGCTTTGGGTCCGGTTCGGAGGGCATGGCTTATAATCTCGATCCTGGGCAATTGGGCATCATCCTGTTGAGCGAAGGCGCTAACCTGCGAGCCGGGCAGCCGGTCTACCGCACCGGGCGTGTGCTGGACACACCGGTGGGCGAAGCCTTACTGGGCCGGGTTGTGGATGCTCTGGGTAACCCCATTGATGAACAAGGGCCAGTGGATGCTGTGGAGCGGCGCCCCGTCGAGCAGCCGGCCCAACCCATGATGAATCGGGCACCGGTCTCTGAGCCGCTTCAAACCGGCATCAAGGTCATCGATGCCTTGATCCCCATCGGACTGGGGCAGCGTGAGCTGATCCTCGGCGATAGACAGATCGGCAAAACGGCTCTCGCTCTGGATACAATTATCAACCAGCGGGAGAAAGGGATGGTATGTGTCTATTGTGCCATTGGCCAACGGGATGCGGCTGTCGCCCGCTTTATTGCCGATCTGCGGCGCTTTGATGCCCTGGCTTATAGTATTGTCGTCGTGGCCAGTAGTGATGCTCCGGCAGGCATGCAGTTTGTGGCGCCCTATGCCGCAACGACAATGGCCGAGTATTTCATGGAGCAGGGCCGGGATGTGTTGATTGTCTATGACGACCTGACGCGCCATGCCCGTGCCTATCGGGAACTTTCTTTGCTCTTGCGCCGGCCGCCGGGCCGGCAGGCCTATCCGGGAGATATTTTCTACATTCACTCGCGGCTGCTGGAGCGTGCCACGCATCTGAGCGATGAGCTGGGCTCCGGATCGCTGACGGCACTGCCTATCATCGAAACCCAGTCTCAGAATATCTCGGCCTATGTGCCCACCAACCTGATCTCGATCACCGATGGTCAGATCTATCTCTCTCCCAAGTTATTCCAGAAGGGAGTGCTCCCTGCTGTGGATGTAGGCGAATCGGTCTCTCGCGTGGGCGGCAAAGCCCAGCTACCGGCCTACCGAACTGTGGCCGGCGATTTGCGGCTGGCTTACTCCCAATTCGAAGAACTGGAGGTTTTTTCCCGCTTCGGGACCCGTCTGGAAGAGCAAACTCGCCGGCAGTTGGAGCGTGGACGGCGTGTGCGTGAAATATTGAAGCAGCCTCCATACCAACCCATACCGGCAGCGGAACAAATTATCGTCCTCCTGGCTGTAACCGAAGGGCTTCTAGATGACCTGCCGCTGGCTGAAATCAAGGATGCAGAACAGGCTTTGCAACAGGCTTTTCGTAAGCGTCTGCCGGGCCGTTATCAAGACATCCAGGCCGGCAAGGAGTTGGACGAAGACACCGAGGCGAACCTGTTGGAGCTGGCCCGTGATGTCCTCAGTACCGGCATAGGGGTGTAAGATGGTCCAGACCATTGAGGCTCTGAGGGACAAAATCCGGAGGGTCAAAGAGATGCAGTCGGTAGTGACGACGATGAAGGTTTTGGCTGCCGTCAATATCCGGCAATACGAGGCAGCGGTTAAGTCGCTGACAAAGTACAATGACACGATCGAGATGGGGCTGGAGATCGCGCTCAGGCACCGGCCGGAGGAGATCAAGATTGCACAACGTGTGCTCAGCGGCCCCCTGGGAGCCATTGTCTTGGGCTCAGACCAGGGTATGGTGGGTCAGTTTAACCAGGTTGTTGCCGACCATGCGTTTACTGTGCTAAGAAAAGGTCGCCTTCGCGAGCGGGAGTGTACCTTGTTGGCCGTAGGCAGGCGTGTCGCTGCCCGGCTGGAGCAGGCCGATCTGGAGCCAATCGAGATACTCTCGACGCCCAGCTCGCTGGCAGGGCTTACCCCTATGGTTCAGAACCTGCTGATTCGCATCGAAAACTGGCGTGAGACGCGTGGAATAGAACAGATATTGCTTTTTTACAATATGTCAACCCACGGTGCATCGTACCGGGCAAAGGCGCTGCAGCTCCTACCTATCGATCCGCGTTGGCTTGAGGAGCTGGAAAAGCGCCGTTGGCCCTCGCGTGGACTACCCACTTACACGCTCAAGTGGGATGTTCTTTTTGCAGCGCTGATTCGCGAGTATTTCTTTGCGTCGCTTTACCGCGCCTTTGCCGAATCGCTGGCCAGTGAGAACGCCAGCCGTCTATCATCTATGCAGGCCGCAGAACAGAACATTGAAGATGAGTTAGACCAGTTAAATATCCGCTACCATCACCTGCGGCAAACCTCCATTACTGAAGAATTGATGGATGTAGTGGCCGGCTACGAGGCCCTGGCCCGGAATCTGAACGCATCGGACAGCACGTGAGAGATAAGTTTCCTGGCGTAAATTCGCTGAAAATAGTGCTGAGTGCCGAGTCAAAAGCTCTTTATGTGTCTGCTCGTCCACTGATCACACCTTCGCCAATCCTGTCATTCCCGCGAAGGTGGGAATCCATACGCTGCAATCACCCGCTGCTGCACTGGGCCGGCTCAGATGTTCACCCGTCCCCTCCTCGATTTGCTTACTGTCTTCGAAGCATTTCCAGGGCTTTACCGATTTGTTTTTCTCTGTGTCCTCTGCGTCTCTGGTATGAAAACAGATCGGGCGAAGCGTCAGTGTGCGCACGGTCGGACTAACAGTCCGACCTACATTCATTAGTCTGGACATTTTCATCTATTGAAGGTGCAGGCGTTAACCCGGCATCATGACTGCGGTGAAGATAAGCTTCTCAATAGGCACCCCTCAAAATCTACGTATGCCCGTGGCAAACGCATCAGCTCAGGACAACCTTGCCGATAATCCTCTACGCGTGGACATACCCACTGGACAGCCGACGGTAAAGGCCATCATCCAGCCCCATCAGCTCATCGTGGGTGCCCATCTCGCAGATAGATCTGTCTTCCATCACCACGATCTGGTCGGCATTGCGCACGGTCGAGAGGCGGTGGGCGATGATGATGGTCGTGCGGCCCTTGATCAGCCGCTCCAGGGCCTGCTGGATGAGCATCTCGGTCTCCGTATCGACCGACGAGGTGGCCTCATCGAGGATCAGGATTGGTGCGTTCTTCAGCACCGCTCGCGCAATCGAGAGGCGCTGCTTTTGCCCTCCCGAAAGCTTCACACCGCGCTCACCGATCAGCGTGTCATAGCCATCGGGAAGCTCGCTGATGAAGTCATGTGCATTGGCTGCCTTCGCTGCCGCAATCATCTCCTGGTTGGTGGCGTCTGGGCGGCCGAACAGGACGTTTTCACGCACGGTGCCATAAAACAGGAATACATCCTGAAGCACGATACTGATCTGCTGGCGTAAGCTGTCCAGCGTATAGTCGCGGACGTCACGCCCGTCGAGCTTGATAGTGCCGCCGGTTACGTCATAAAAGCGTGGGATCAGGCTGACTAGGGTCGATTTGCCCACGCCGGTCGGCCCGACCAGGGCCACCACCGACTGCGCCGGGATATCCAGGTTAATGCCTTCCAGTATCGAATTCCCGGGCGTGTAGGCAAAATCCACATCACGAAAGGCGATGTCGCCTCTTGCCCGACCAGGGAAAACCGCCGCGCCTGGAGCTGTGTGGGGTTCCTCGTCTTCTGCCAGCAAATCGGCCACGCGATCCGCGCCGGCCAAAGAGCTTTGTATCGCTTCCCAGGCAGTGCTCAAATTCCGGACAGGTGTATAGAATATCTCCAGGTAAAGGAAGAAAGCCACCAGATCGGCCACCGGCAGAGCGCCCTGCAATGCCAGCCGGCCCCCAAAGTAGATGACAATCAATGTCCCAATTGAAGATGTGAAATCCACAAAGGGCTGGAAGGTTGCCATGAGTTTTAGCGCGTTCAGCAGGGATTGCCGGTAGCTGTCTATGCGCTTATGAATGCGCGCAGCTTCGTCTGACTCGCGCGTGAAGGCCTTGATCTCCCGGATGCCCGCCAGGTTGTCATTGAGCATTGCATTCAGGTCACCTAATTCTTCCTGGCGATGACGGAAGGCGGGGCGCACGTGCTTGGCGTATATGCGGAGAGAGACAATCACCAACGGGATGGGAAGGGTGCTGAGGAGCGTCAATTTCCAGTTCAGGCTGAGCAGCACCACAGTCACACCGACGAAGGTGATCACGTTGACGATCACGTCGGGGATGGCGTGTGCAATCAGCTGCTCGAACAGGTCTGTATCGTTGATGACATTGGACATTAGCTGTCCGACCTGTTTGTCTTCATAGAAGCGCAGGGATAGCCGCTGCATATGCTCGTAGATGTACTTGCGCACGTCGGCCACCACACCCCACCCGGCGATGTGTGCCATGTACGAGCGCAAGAACTGCAGGGCCGCGCGGCTCAAGTAGATCAGCAGTACGATGATGGTCAGCCGCGTGACAAGGTCCATCACGTCCATCGTTGCATCGGGAGCAGTGATGGCGGCGATAAGGCTTCTAACGATCCATGGAATAAGCAGCTGTACGCCTACCAGTGCCAGCATGCTCAGCGCTGCGATAGTCAGAACAAGTTTGTATTTGCGAGCGTAGCTGAAAATAAGTTGGAAGGGCTTCACAACGATTGTTTCTCCGGATAGCTTGAGTCTTGCTGGCTCATCACGTAGGTGACAGGCGAGGCTGGCAGAATGATTATAGCGGATGATGGTAGTAGATGCCCCATGTCCGCTCTGAGAACCGGTGAGGCGAAGGCGAGGTCGATTTTTCTATGCGGCCAATCTTGCAGACTTACATACTCCCAGGATGGATGATGGGGTAGGGGGAGAACAGCTTCTTCATCATACTGGCATGATGATCATATTGGGACGCAGTCTACGTTGGGCGTCCGGCACCAGACAGGGCCGTATGACGATGCAGGTCACGTGATATTGTCCTCTTTCAATTACGTTAAATGCTTCCATCAGACCTTGGGAGTGCATTAGCTCCAGCGGCCCCAGCTCGTCAATAACATAGCACATCACAGTATTGCACTTCTTTCAGGATGTGGTTTCCCCAGATGACTGTTTGTTCTTCAAACCGCCATCGCTTCGTTGGGGCATTCCAATCGGGTTTTTGGCGCAGGTTGGCCAGCCTGCGCCTTGCCCCAGTCGCTACATCCTGCAGATCTATGGCGATATCTCGGGTTGAGTAGTAGTAGCGTGATTGAGTCATTCTGACCTTTATCCTGTGTAGTGTGCTGGAAATATTTGATGTTAGTTGTTTTCCTGCCGGATGATGCGGTGGGCCGGCCAGGGGTGCATCAGTACGATCAGCCCCAGGCAGTACAGGGCTATGGTCAGCACGAAGTAGCCGTGTACGGGCCAGTCAGGCAGGTCTCGGAGCAGCTTACCAACATCGTTCATTGACCTGAACCCACCCCAGTAATTATAGACTGAGTTGACCAACGGTGAGACGAGGCCGATGACGAATGTATTCACCCACAGCCAGTGCCACTTGAAGCGGACTCGTGTACATAACAAGAAGAATAAGACATAGGTGATCAGGTCAACGAAATAGGGTGCTGCGGTTGTCAGCCAATCTGTGTCTCCATGCCACCGCACATAGCCCCAACTAAACCCCATCCGCTCGGTGACGGTCGGCCACCAGACAAACTCCAGGATCTCTGCGCCTTGCATGACGGCAGCCAGAGCATGGCCGGCCTCGTGACGCAGCGTTCCGATCAGCTGATAGGCTGGATATCCCAGCAGCCAAAGCAGGTCTGATTTGCGCAGCATCTATGCCGCCTCCATTGCGAATAAAGAACAGGGCCCAAGGGTCATCGAAAGTCAATTGGCAGAGGCTATGACAAGTGCTGTTGGGGTAGGGTGGCGCATTCCCTCACCAGCTGTCAGCAGTATCTTCGATGTACTGTGCAATCAGCCCGTACAACCTGTCGCTTATCTGTGCATCCGGCATCGGGAAAGCTCTGTTAGACGACCGTGCGCTTTGCCTCCCCCGCTTTTACGATTAGCTTGAATCTATAGGAATTTCCTCTTTCCTGTTGCCACCATGACCATCAAACGAGGGTTGTGTGCTTTTTCCAACCCTCTATCCCCTGACTTGTGTTATACCGCCCTTTATCCCATTTGAGCAATTGAACCTGAAAGGTGTCTTCCCGGGTAGGTCCCGAAGATGACGTGGTCGAGATGGCAAAACTGAAATTTGCACTTAAAGCCTCATCCCCTACCCCTTCTCCACACGTGGAGAGGGGGACGTCGCCGACCTCAGCTAGCAGATCGCGGTATAGGAGGTGAGGCAAGAGAACGGCTAAATTGACAACTATGCTATTGTCGCATGCTACCTCTTTCTGTGCGATGGCAGCATTACGGTTTTTAAGGAAGCTTCTTGAGGCCCCCTTTCTCGTTCCTTTTTCGCTTCACCTTCGCTTGCTCCGCAAGGCATCAAGGCTTCCCCGTGCGCCTCGTCATCACTCATTGTTGTTCTTGTAAGAGCCATAATGTCAGTATTGACATTCTCGATAATTGAGGGTTAGATTGAGCAGTAGGCCTGAGCTTGACTTTGCACATACTCGACTAAATGATCATGGTGGAGTATGTAGGAGAGACAGGTTTTGTCAAGCATCATGGTCAAGCAACGACATTCAATAAGTATTGTGTGCCTAAACATTGTCATTTCCGCGGATGCGGGAATACACTTGTCGCCCTATGGATGCTTCCTTTCGCGGGAGTGCACCTAAGATGACTTCTACCGTTGCCGGGGTATTCAAAGCGGGAATTCGCTCGTCATAAATATGTTGTCTGTTTGCAAAGTCAAGCCGGTCCTGGGGGCGAAACGATCAAGAGCCTACAATTGTCAAATTGGTACTTCGGACTGAGCGCCTGTATCAATCACTAAAAGCCACTCACCAAGAACTATTTTCAAAGGATTGCTCATGAAGCTTACTCAACCTGTCGACAGCTCGCCGTACAAGGGTTTTCGTGTAGCCGTTTATGCGCCTATGTATGCGGTCCATGAGATGAAGGACTCGGAGTGGCTTAAGAGCACCTACGATGTGCTTGCCCAATATCTTCATATTGGCAAGGTATATCTTGAGACCCATCGTGACGGGATCACGGCTGGCGAAGAGGTCGTCCTGACTGCCAGAAAATTCTTCGAGGATAGGGGTATCGAGGTGGCTGGTGGGATCACCTATACGGAAGTATCCCAAATCGGCTATTTCAAGTCTTGCTGCTACACCGATCCCGAGTCCCGCGAAAAGGTTCGTGAGGTTGCTGAGTACACCGCCAGGCTGTTCGACGAAATCATCCTCGATGATTTTTTCTTTACCAACTGCAAGTGTTCTGCTTGCATCGAGGCCAAGGGTGAGAGGAGCTGGGCGGACTTCAGGCTGGCTTTGATGGACGAGGCTGCCGAAGACCTGGTCGTCGGCCCGGCCAAGAAGGTCAACCCAAGGGTGCGCGTCATCATCAAGTATCCGAACTGGTACGATCACTTCCAGCACTGCGGTTTCAATCTGGAGAATGGTCCTACTATCTTCGATGGGATCTACACAGGCACCGAGACGCGCGACCCGGTTTACAACCACCAGCATCTGCAGCCCTACGAGAGCTATGCCATCATTCGCTACTTTGAGAACATAGCACCAGGGCGCAATGGTGGTGGTTGGGTCGATCCCTTCCAGCGCCGCTTCCTTGATCGCTACGCTGAGCAGCTGTCGCTGACGCTTTTCGCCAAAGCGCGCGAGATCACCCTTTTTAGCTACGGGCATTTGCTTGAACCGCTTCGCCAGTCTGATGATTCGGTAGCAGCCACGACCCAGGTGGCGCGTGTGGCCGGTTACGTCTTTGATCGCGTAGATGCCTTTCTGGGTGAGCTGGGCCGGCCGATGGGCGTGAAGGCCTACAAGCCCTATCATTCCCATGGCGAAGATTTTCTGCCCAACTACATCGGCATGTTGGGTGTCCCTATGGACATCGTCCCGGAATTTCCACACGAAGAAGATATCATCTTTCTTGCCGAGCAGGCCGGTTTTGACAAGGATATTGTCGGGAAGATAAAGAAGCAGCTGCTCACAGGCAAAGACGTGATGATCACTTCAGGGCTGCTGCGGGCACTTCAGGGTAGGGGGATCGAAGACCTGGTTGAGCTCGAATACACCAGCAAGAAAGCACTGGTGCGCCGGTTTTCCGACTGGCACGATGTCTATCCCTCTCAGTACGATATCCTGATTCCTCAACTTCGCTATGCCACCAACGATACCTGGGAGTGGATCACCGCTCTGGATAACCATAGCGGTAGTGGCTATCCTATCCTTCTGCGCACCGAGTATGCGGATGGTAACCTTTACGTGCTGACCATCCCGGACAACCCCGGCGACCTGTATGCCTATCCGCGGGAAGTACTGACCCGCATAAAGAAGGTGCTGTTGAGAGACTGTTTCGTGTATGTCGATAGCCCCAGCCATATTGGCCTGTTTGTCTATGATAACGACACCTTCATCGTGGCCTCTTTCAAGGAGCACATGCTGCCTGTCAAGATGACAGTGGCGCAGCAATTTAAGAAGCTGGTGGAGCTCCAGTCTGGAATTGAGCTGGAAGGCCGTCTGGAGGGCGACAAAATGATCTTTGAAGCTCACATCGAGCCTCACGGGTATCGAGTATTCAGGGCAGAATAGCGGTCTGGTATGGGGAAGCAGCCTGCCCCCACGCAGGTAGGGGTTCGTGCGTATCCAGGGTCGGCTGTTACTCCCTATTCACTTTTCTCGCCCAGGCGTGCATACCAGCCCGAAAGCACCTCCCCGGCCGGCTTGCCCCAGACGGTCAGGTTCTTATCTGCCCGGAAGGGGGTCGGCCAGTAGGCATTGAACGGGAAGAAACCGATGATGTAAGGCGTTTCTGCCACAGCACGCATCAGGCCCTCATAGGCTGTTGCCTGCTCGGCCAGATCCAGGTCAAACTTATCTGAGTACTCAAAGTAGTGCTGTATCGCTGGGTCCTCGATGTCGTCGATTACGCGCATCAGATCGCCGTCGACACTGGTATATCCGGTTGAGGCAATGATGATTGGCATATCGTATTGCGCATAAAGCGGTGCCAGTGTGTTGTCGATGGCCTGGCGAGCATTGTTGTAGACTTCGTCTACCGAGGGATCAGTGCTTTCCGCTAGCGCCAGGTTGAAGCCCAGAGCGATGAAATCGAACTCCTCTGGTGTGAAGCTGAAGTTATACAACGCTGTACTTCCAAAACGACTGTCGGTGTCCCACCAAACACCTAACTGCCCGCTGAAATTCGAACGCACGATGGCAATATATTCGGCATACCTGTCGGCTACGTCTTTTGGCGCGCCGGGATTTTGCCACAATGGCGAGTCTGGGATCGCCATGTGCGTGATCCCGTGGCGCGCTGCGACCTGAGAATAATAAGTTGCATAGTCGTTCATCTCCGCGAACCAGGCCTGCCACCACGCGTCCGAGAAACTGAGCGAGGCGTCTGGGTTGGAGCAGCATATCTGTGGGGTGAGCAATACGTTCAACCCATCCTGCTGGCTCTTCTCGATGTGGAAATCGAGCATCTCGGTTGGGTAGGTATGGCCGAAGACCTCGCGGCTGTCGCTGATGACTGGCAGGGGATTGACCTGTTCATAGTCCATGGCCGGGGCAAGCCGGACCCAGTTGGCATGCCCTTGCAGCATGGCCTGGTTGGTCGGCGCGACCAGATCGTGGAACGGCTCCCACCAGAAATCGACGAACTCGTAACCGCACATGAAAGGTATGTCTCCCACCCGGTCGGCAACCGGCCAATCTGCCGCAGCCGTTTCGACAACGGGCATCTCCTCGTCCGGGGCGGGGAACCAGCGCCACTGATCTACCACATCCTCGATCACTGCGCCGGGAGCCATCTCACCCTCGCGCATGGCGGTCTCAGAGTCGGGGGTGAACTGCTCGGCCGTTGTAAAGCCTAGACCATCGCGCATGTAGCGGTATCGCACCGATTTCCCTGCGGGCACCTCGACCAACCATGTGTAAGAATCCACCTGTTCCATTGGCAGCGCGCCGAGACGCTCCCCGCTTTCATCGAACAGTTCCAGAAATACACCCAAAGAGACCATGGTATTCTCCGGAATATGGACGATGAAAGTGGTCACGGGAGATGTCCCGGACTGCTCGGCAAGCGCTTTCTCCCGCTCACAGAGCGACTGGCAGGCCTGCCCCGGCATCTCCGAGCAGGAGGCCGGCCAGTTGATCTCCCCGGCTTCGTATGCTTGGCACAACTCCTTCATCCCCGGTGGGAGGTCGCACCCCACCGGAAAGCAGCCCAGATCATCGATGGTATTGGACGCCTCCGGATTTTCCTGAGCATTGCCGCCTGTCGGTATGGGCGTCTCCGGGATCTCGGTCAGCGTGCCGCACGATGATGTAAAAAGACTCAGCAGCATCAATAAGATCAGCCAATTGACGGGTTTAGCGTTCACGGTGTTCTCCTGCTTCTTCAGACCTGTCTGTATAGTTCTTTATTATACGACACAGCTTCAATTGATGTGTAGAGACATGGTGTTTAGCGGCGTAAAAACCCGGAGTTCTGGCTATCTGCGCCCAACTGCACTAGCAGGTTTATGGAAATGTCGCCATCCGAACTCCCCGTATCCTCCTTATATCCTCCCTATATCCTTCTTATATCTTCCTCGTATCCTGCCTGCGATCATCCTGCTGTGCTGCAATGTTAGTGTGCCGGTTCGCGTGCGGCTAGAAGAGATCGAGACCTGATGCAAGCCAGTTTGTGTGAATGCCGGTTCTGGACATACGCCTTCCTTCAGGAAGAGTTTCCATTGACAACTTTTCAGGGCGTGCTATAATCATCTCAAGGATATTGAATTAAATATTGTTTGATTGGATTGTATGCGTTCGTGTTGAATGTTTTCATTGCCGGGAGGGTATCTTTGATCCATCGACATGGTGGACCAGGGCGTCACAAGGCTCGCCGGGATTTCTGGCGAGCGTGGCGTGAGGAGCGGCGGCGCCGGTGGCATGAGCACGGCCCACATGGGCCGGACTTTCCGCCTCCGCCACCTCCAGGGGAAGTCGCGCACGCCTGGCATGAATTCTTCTTGGGTTTCATGGGGGCATCGCCTGAAGAGCACTGGTTCTTTGGTGGCAGGCGCTTCAGTCCCTGGCACCAGGGCATGGATACTTTCAATCCCTTTGTCGCCAATTTGCTAAGTAAGGGTGGGGGATTGCTTCCATTGCTTGTGATGCAGCTCGTGGCCCAAAAGCCGCGCTATGGCAATGAAATCATGGAGATCATCGCCGAGCGTACGGGCGGGCAGTGGGTCTCAAACCCTGGCGCGATCTATCCACTCTTGACCCAGCTTGAAGAGCAGGGTTTGGTTGAAGGTGTTTGGGAAGACCCTCAGAAACGTACAATCCGCATCTACAGCCTGACAGAAGATGGTGTTCAGGAACTGGCCCGACTGAAAGCCATCGTGAGGCCCAAGCTGTCCGAGGCTATCGAGGTGCTGCAGAAGTTTGAACGCGACCTCAGCGGCGATCCCGGAGAGACGGTTCCAGAAGATCCTGCGGGCGAGTAGATATTAGGGCTACGAGGTAGTGTAGTATAACCAGGACTCATGAGTCGAGTTATTAACGTATTCAGTGTTTGTAGTGTTCAATGGTGAAGGAGATAGTAGAAATGCCGGAAAGAGTAATCCATGAAGTACGGTTTGTGGAAACCGATGATGGTTTCCGTGTCGAGGTGAAGGGTGACAAGGAACGCATGCGCTCGATGGGCTTTGGCCCTGGCATGATGGGCTTTGGGGGACGTGGGCGTCGTCATCGCCATTTCCGTGGCGGCTTTGGCCCTGGCCCTCGTTTTGGACGGCATTTTGGTTGGTGGTGGGGTCCCTGGTGGGATGAGGGATATGAAGGAGAGGCTGGCCCAGAGGGTGAACCTCGCGGCGAGCCCCCTGCCCAAAAGTAACAGCCAATACTATTCTCTGGTGTCTGTATTCTCGACCCAGAGGATAGTCACTGCTCGAAGTGGAGGCGGTACGGAAACGTAGGTCGGACTGACAGTCCGACCCCGGCGCCGCCTTCTTGTCTGTCCGAAAACTCCCATACTCCCACCTCTTTACGCTGCGGGATACTATTCTCGAATGAGCAACTCTATGGCGATGTTCCTCTCGTTGCTTGGTTTGGTAGTATAGCTACCGGAAGGGTTTCTTTGATCACAGCGATGTGTTTTGCGTTGAGCCCGTTGGCTCCAAACAGCCATACTTCGCTCACGCCTGCTCGACGCGCCGCGCTCAGGTAACGTCTCAGCGTCTCGACAGGGATGAACTGGGCCTCTGGCCCTTCTCCATCGTCTATTACCCCAAATGATGGGATGAAATGCTCGCCATATGCTTCGACACCGCAGCGGAGCACCCGCTCCAGCAGGGCATCTGGCAGCCCCTGCCTGGTCGTATACAGGTCCAGGTGCAGGTACACCATTGGGTAGTCTCGTGGGTCGAAGTGCATTCCCACAGAAGATAGCAGGCGCGAATCCAGCCCAAAGTAGGGATGAGGGCGCCAGATATGCACGGGTGCTGTGCGCTCTCGCAGCCATCGATCCAGGAATGCCCGGTTGTCCGGTTGGTCGCCTGGGAACCAATGGCCTTGACGAGGCCATTCCATGTCCCAGAGAGTGGAGAGCCCATTGGCATCGTTAGCGATGCGCTCGATTCCCTCGGCGCTGGACCATGTACCCGGATAATATCCCTCTTCCAACGAGAGAAGCGGCCAGAACAAGACCTCCTGAACCTGGGGATGGTTTTCCTCGATGCTCTCGCGTACCTGTAGAAATTCTTCTCGTGAGGTGGCGGCAACGGCCAACCGGACGGGAAAATCAAGCTGATCCAGCTTCTCTAACCGCTGAGCCGTCGGGAACTCCTCGTAGAATCCAATGCGGACGGTCTCGGGCAGAGGGGTAGGATGATGACCTGCGCCGCAGCCAGTATAGGCACTCCAGGGTAAGGCTCCCAGCCACCATAGAAAAGCAATAGCAAGACTGGCGCAGGTAATCTGGGGGATAGTTCGTTTTGACTGTTGTTTGGCCACGTCAGGATGATGCATTGTCGCCGCCTATTGTGCTTGAGTAGCTTATTTTCCCCAGTTTCCCTGTCCCCTGTAAGAATGCTTAATTTCTACGGTTTTTCTTCCGAGTTGCTTTGGCTGTCTTTCGCTTTTTCTTTTTCTTGGGATCTGCTGTCTGCTTCTTTTCTGCTGATGCGCCAAAGAGTCTGTCAGGGGTCTCCTCTGCCAGAATGGCAGCATTGTACATAAGCATGAACTTGCTAGCTTCTGTCTCGTCTGTCATGTCAAATCCGGCAGATTGGCCCATCATGAAGAATGACTTTGCCATGCCGAAATTGGCCGGATCGTTCATCATGATTCTGAAGCGGGGAGCTATCTTTTTCAGCAGCTTCAATACGGCATCTGCCTGGTGGAGCTTGTACTCTCTCTTGAGATATTGCCAGAAGACAATCAATTCCGGGATTGCTTCGTCGGCGTCTTCCGGCTTTTGCAGGGAGATTTTTCTGGGGAACAGCTCCGTGACGATTTCTTCAACATGGTCAACTGTCATGTTAGGTAAGGCAACACCTATATAGTTGTATCCATAATACATGAGCTGGGCTGTCCAGAAGCCTGGATCGGCTTCAGGGGATTGCTGAAGATAGGTTTCCATTTCTGCCGATTGTAGAAACAGCTCTACAATCGCATTCTGGTATTGGTAGAATGCTTTCTCGTCCAATGCATCCCCGCTATCCAGTTTATCAAGTTGATAAATATCGAAACTCATGTTAGATAGACCTCCTTGGTAGATCAACCGTGATAAAGTAGCGTCTCTATATATTGATCTTCCACATGGAATACTCATCTTGCAAGTTTTTGCAGGCTCGCACTGTATCAGGCCCTGAAAGAAGATGGAAGATGGCAATTTACGTGGTTTGAAGTATAGCATTTGGTTGTCTTGCGTATCTGCGCGAGGTAGAATAACCGTTCTCCTTTCGCAAGCTATACTCCTATTGAGTAACCAAGACAACTAAGGGTAGAGGCGTGACAAGTGACACAGGATAAGATTATCGTACGTGGTGCTCGTGAGCACAATCTCAAGAACATCGATGTCGACATCCCGCGCGACAAGCTGGTTGTCATCACCGGGTTGTCCGGTTCGGGTAAGTCGTCGTTGGCTTTCGATACTATCTTCGCTGAGGGACAGCGGCGGTACGTCGAATCATTGTCTGCATATGCGCGGCAGTTTCTGGGCCGGATGGACAAGCCGGATGTTGACCAGATCGACGGCCTCAGCCCGGCTATCTCAATCGATCAAAAGGGCGTCAGCCGCAATCCCCGCTCGACGGTCGGGACAGTCACCGAAATCTACGACTATCTGCGTCTGTTTTTTGCACGTGTGGGTGTCCCCCACTGCCCGGAGTGCGGTCGAGAGGTTTTCAGGCAGAGTGCTCAGGAGATTGTCGATGCTGTTCGGGCGCTGCCGGAGGGAACCCGCATCCAGATCCTGGCGCCGGTTATCAAGGACCGTAAGGGCCATCACCAACGTGTCTTTGAGGAGGTGCGCAAGGCAGGCTTTGTCAGGGTGCGCGTCGACGGTGTGATCCGCGATGTAGATGAGGAGACCGAGCTGGACCGCTACAAGATGCATACCATCGAGGTAGTGGTGGACCGATTAGTGGTCAGGCGCTTCGAGCAGCCGGAGAGTGAGGAAGCTGGCGCTGACCGCTACCGTTTGGCCGATAGCATCGAGACGGCTCTGGAGCTGGGTGATGGCGTCATTGTCGTCAACCTCGCCGATCAGGATAAGGATATGTTGTTCTCAGAGCATCTTGCTTGCCCTCACTGTCGCATCAGCCTGCCGGAGATCGAGCCGCGCAGCTTCTCGTTCAACAGCCCGCATGGGGCTTGTCCGGAATGCCAGGGATTGGGCGTCTGCCTTGAGCTCGACCCCGACCTGGTCATTCCGAACCCTGATCTGACGCTGGAAGAAGGTCCTTTCGAGGCTAACGGTTGGAACTCCAGCGAACCGGACGGATACTATCGTCAGATGCTGGAAGCTGTTGCCGCAGTGTACAACATCGACAAAAAAAAGCCCTGGCAGGAGTTGCCTCCCGAACATCAGAATATTCTGCTGTATGGAACCGGGGAAGAAAGGATACCGATCACCTACCGCAGCCGTGATGGCGGTATGCGAGAGTACAGTGCTCCTTTTGAGGGGGTGATTCGCAATCTGGAGCGGCGCTACCGCGAAAGCTCATCAGAGTACATCCGCTCACAAATTGAGTCCTGTATGGCCGAGCTACCTTGCCCTGTTTGCCAGGGAAAGCGACTGCGGCCCGAAGCGCTGGCAGTGACGATTGCGGACAGCACCATTCACGATGTGGCAACACTCCCTGCCAACCAGTTGTTGGATTGGGTGGCATCGCTCGACGGTAGAGGCGGAGACGATCCTGTGCTCTCGCCAAGAGATCTGGCTATAGGCCAGCAGATACTGAAAGAGATCGATGCACGGCTGCGGTTTATGGTGGATGTGGGGCTTGATTACCTGACCTTGTCCCGTGCGTCGGGGTCGCTTTCGGGAGGGGAGGCGCAGCGCATCAGGCTGGCCACCCAGATCGGCTCGCGGTTGATGGGGGTGCTTTATGTCCTGGACGAGCCCAGCATCGGGCTGCATCAGCGTGACAATTTGCGCCTGATCCATACCTTGGAGGGAATGCGGGATCTGGGAAATACCCTGCTTGTCGTCGAGCACGACGACGAGACTATTCGCCACGCCGACTGGGTGATCGACCTGGGGCCAGGTGCTGGCGAACATGGTGGTGAGGTAGTCGCCGAGGGTACGGTCGATGCCATTATGAAGAGCGCTGCCTCACTGACCGGGGCATATCTTTCGGGCAAGAAATCGATTGCTCTGCCATCTGCCCGTCGAGGGGGTAACGGTCACCTGCTCACGATTCATGGTGCACGCGAGAATAATCTCAAGAACCTGACGGTCAGCATTCCGCTGGGGAAGTTGGTGTGCATCACCGGTGTCTCTGGCAGTGGCAAGAGTACGCTGCTCATAGAGGTGCTCTATAAGCGCCTGGCGCAAGCGCTGCATGGCAGCCGGACACGTCCTGGGGATCATGACGCTGTCGATGGGCTTGAGCTCATTGACAGTGTCATCAACATCGACCAGTCGCCGATTGGCCGCACGCCGCGCAGCAACCCGGCCACCTATACCAAGATGTTCGATCCGATCCGCAGCCTGTTTGCCTCTTTGCCGGAGAGCAGCGTTCGCGGCTATAAGCCCGGCCGTTTCAGCTTCAACGTCAAGGGCGGTCGATGTGAAGCCTGCCAGGGGCAGGGTGTTTTGCAGGTCGAGATGCAGTTTCTCCCTGACATCTATATTCCCTGCGACGTTTGCCATGGCACGCGCTATAACCGCGAGACCTTACAGGTACACTTTAAGGGGCTCAATATCTCTCAGGTGCTTGACCTGACAGTCAGCGAAGCCTTGGAGGTTTTTGCCGCCGTCCAGACGATCACCAGTAGGCTCAAGACGTTGGAGGCCGTCGGTTTAGGTTATATACGCCTGGGCCAGTCGGCCACGACGCTGTCAGGTGGTGAGGCGCAGCGCATCAAGCTCAGCCGGGAGCTGTCGAAGCGCTCGACCGGCCGGACGCTCTATGTTCTGGATGAGCCGTCAGTCGGTCTGCACGCCGCTGACGTAGCGCGTCTGATCGATGTATTGCAGCGTCTGGTCGATCAGGGCAATACCGTGGTGATCATCGAGCACCATCCTGATATTATCAAGGTGGCTGATTACCTCATTGATCTCGGTCCTGAAGGTGGTAATGCCGGCGGCGAGGTAATCGCCGCCGGGACGCCGGAGGAAGTGGCTGACGTTGCAGGCAGCTATACCGGTCAGCTCCTCAAGGGACTGCTTGGGGTAGGGGGATGATAGTGAGATTATCAATTGGAGCGATGTATGGTTGAACAAGAGAAGCGGATGCTGGTCGTAATGGCCCATCCGGACGATGAGACGTTCGGGATGGCGGGAACGATTGCTCGCTATGTAGATGAAGGTGTGAAGGTGCACTTGATCTGCACCACCAATGGTGATGTCGGGGCGGCTGCGCCGGAGATGATGCAAGGGTATTCCTCGGTGGCAGAGATGCGGCTGGCAGAGTTGGCCTGTGCTGCTGAGACGCTGGGGCTGGCAGAGGTCTATACATTTGGCTACCGGGATTCAGGGATGCCGGGCATGCCGGATAACGAGCACCCTGATTGCCTGGTGGCGGCCGATCCTGATGTGGTCGTTGGCAAGATAGTGAAGGTAATCCGCGAGGTCCACCCTCAAGTGGTTGTAACCTTCGATCCTTATGGCGGCTATGGCCATCCTGATCACATCGCAACCCACCAGGCTGCCGTGAAAGCATTTGATGCCGCAGCCAACCCCAACGCATATCCCGAGCAGATCGTGGCAGGCTTGCGAGCTTATCGTCCACAGAAACTCTACTTCACAACTTTTGACAAAACCTGGCTGCGTTTTGCTGTCTGGCTGTTTTCGCTGATGGGACACGATCCGGAGCGTATGGGGCGCAACAAAGACATCAACATGCGGGAGATCACAGGCTGGGAAACGCCCATCCATGCACGGGTCAAGACCGGTCCTTACCGGCAGATTGTTCAGCAGGCTCGTGAGTGTCATGCCAGTCAGCTGGGTGGCTTGAGCCCCACCCGGCTGTCCCGTATGTTGAGCCATCTGTTCTCCGGAGTTCAGGAGTGTTACATGCGAGCCTGTCCATCGGTGAATGGTGGCGGGCCAGAGCACGATCTATTTGACGGTGTAGTTCCGGGTGATTGAGTCTCCAGATCAGGTGGGAGGCCGCAACTCTGACTTCGAAAATCTAGGGTGTATAGGCTACAAAGTTGTCGAAGGCGACTTCGATCGGCGAGTCTGTGTTGGTCTCCACCACTACCCCCATACTCCCTCGCAGGTATGACAGCGTTGGGCTGTATATCGTAGCGATGTTTTCCTGATCAAAGAACAACGCGATATTGGCTTCATCGGCGTGGACGGTGATCCGGTGCAGCTCTCCTTCATTGAGCGCCGATGGCAGCGGGGTTGGTGGAACCGGTTTGGAGAACGCGCCGTTACTCTCTATAGTCAGAGAGAAAGTCCCGTCGGTGCCGATGCGGAAATAGTAGTAATAGTCGAAATTGACCTGACGGAACATCAGGCCGTATGCCCCATCGTCCGATCCATTAAGCAGAGTGGCGTCCACACCGATCACGGCATCTCGTGCAGCCAGATTCCGCGGCTGCGCTACCCACAGTTCATAAGTCTGATACAGGCCAAAGTACATCAGGCCTTCCCCATTGATGTAACGCGATGCCCGGCTGTTGTTGGGAGCCGGTTCCCAGTTGTTGTTGAAGCTGGAGAAGTCGTCTTGAAACAGGATCTCCCCCTCGGTCGCCAGGCCGGGTGGGAGAATGACACCTGGAATCATGGTTGGTGCCGGTTGGGAAGGGCTGACCTCCTGATCAGCGTCGGCAAAGATCTCCATCGTCCCATTCTGGGGGCCTATGGCAGCTGCCTTGTTATGCCACGTGAGCAGGGTGACTACAGCGATGAGCAGCATACAGGTGCCCACCCAGATCGCCAGGGCTGTGGGCCAGGTCAGGCTCATTGAGAGTTTTGGCTTCTTGGGAGGGAGGAGTTTGATACGCGGCTTAGGGACTGTCGGCTCTGCAACGGCTGTCTGGTGGGCCGGCTCCACTCCCAACACACGCAGTGCTGTGTATCTGACCCGCGGATCGGGATCTTGCCTGGCCACTTCCTCGATGCGCTCCATGGCGAGCTGCTCGTAATCTGAAGTCGAATCGCTGGCCATATCGGTTAGCTCGTTGACGGCCATCAGGCGTGAGGGTGTTGTACCCTGCCGCAGTGATACTTCTATTGAAAGCGGTAGGCTCTTGCCTCGCGGGAATTGGAACACAAAATCACCATCACCGTTCAGCCAGCCGTATTGCGGGGTTTGGCGGATCTTGGGGGTGCGGATGACATGGCGGTAGACGTAGTGCATCACATCGCTGGCGGTCATCAGCCCGGAGGCCGTGGCCGCATCTCCTGAGAGCGCCTGAAGCAGGTGCCCGGTGAAGATGGAGTTGTCATTCTCCAGATCGCCGCCGTCGGCTACCGGCTCGGTGCCTTTGCCTGATGTCATCATCTGGACAGCCCGTCTGGTCAGGAAATGCTCGATGATGGGATCGACCTGTGCCTGGCGCAGAAATGAAAGGCCGCTGTAGCAGGTATCCATGATGAACAGGATATGCTTGGCGGCCAGGAAAGTGGCCTGATCGATCAGATCGCTCATGCGGATCAGGGTGCGCCAGGCCTGGGGCTTGGCATCGAAGGGGGCGATGTAACCGACCTTGCTCCCATCGCTGGCTTCGCGGATGATGCCGTGCCCGGCAAAGAAGATGATCAGCCGGTCGTCGGCGGCAATGTTCCAACGATTGAAGATGGTGTCGAACGCTGCCAGAATGTTCTCCTGCGTGGCCAATTCATCTTGCAGCAGGATCACCTGTTGTCGCGGGAAATTGAACCGATCAATGAGGCATTCAGCGATATCCTCGGCGTCTTTCGAGGCGCAGGCAAGAGGCGGCATATGATAGTAGGCATTGATGCCGATGGACAATGCCCAACTGCTACGATATTGGGGTGCGTAGCAAGGAGGCTGAAGTACCATTGTAAAACGCTAAAAGTATGATTCCGGTTAGAATTACGTTAAGTCCTCTGTCTATATCGTACAATAACCTATATGCTAAAGATATGACCCCAGAGTCCCATTTCAACCTTTTGTAACGCCTTTGTAATGTGGCTCGATGTGTTTCTACTTTCCAACCTGTCCGTTAATTCCAATCCCTACCCCCTATGGATGTTCAGTCCGACAAGCTCAACATGTGACGCCGTACAACTTGCTGGCCTGCATCGCTGAGTATCCAATCCAGGAAGCTGCGGAGCGGCCCTTCAGGCTTCTGTGTGCCGGCGAAGACAACGGCGCTTATCAGAGTGTAGCGATGGCTGCGTGCATCCTTGAGCGTAGGCGCGGCGCCGTCGACGGTCAGAGTGACGGCATTCTCCGGAAGGTCATCATAGATGCCATACCCGATCCCGCCGGTGGTTGTGCTGACCAGGTCTGCTGTCTCCCGACTGCTCGTGGTAATGCGGGCAGCAGAGGTGATGGGTTCATCTCCCATAATCAGATGCTCGAAGGCCAGCCGCTCAGAGAAGCCCCTGGCTGCCGTGATGGGCTGGATCGGGATATCCGGCCCGCCGAGCTCATTCCATGAGACAATGCGACCGGCAAAAACCGCTCTTAGCTCGCTGCGGGTGATATCGGTGACCGGTATATCGGCAGGAACGACGATTTGAAGCAGGGTATATCCGATGGGGGTATCGAACAGCCCTTGCTCATCAAGAGGGCTGAAGAGGATGGCAGCATCGATCTCTCCGGAGGCTAATGCCGGCAATATCAGGGCTCTGCTGCCGGTATCGAGTGTCAGTAGGCTTCCTGATAATTGGGTTTCATAGGCACTGAGCAGATCGCCTGCCAGCGGCGCGGAAGCCAGGTCGGTTGCTATTCGTAGCGATGGCGATACCGGCGCCAATGGCACCGACTGCTGGCAGGAGGCAGCCAACAGCGCTGGCAGGAATAACGCCACCGCGCAGCGTGAGCGGTCGGCTATGGCGCTCGGTCGTATCACCATCATACACCGCGCACTAACAGCACGATCAAGCAGAATATCCCCGCCAGGATGCAGTAGATCGAAAAGATAGCCGTTGAGCGCGTGCGTAGGAAATTCAGCAGCCATCGAATGACAAAGTAACCGCTGATGAGAGCGGTGACAAATCCTACCAGCAGCATGACTATTTCCGAGGAGGCAACACCGGTCTCGAAGAGGTCGATGAGATGGATGATGCCGGTTCCCAGGATGATCGGTGTGGCCAGCATGAAGCTGAACCGCGCAGCGCTATCGCGTTTTAGATTGCGCAGCCTTCCCGCTGCTATCGTTGCGCCAGAGCGGCTGATACCGGGAAAAATCGCAAGTGCCTGTGCAAAACCAATGATGATGCTGTCCAACCAGGTGATGTTTTCCAGGTCGTGGCTTTGTTTGCCGAGGCGCTCGCCCGTGAACAGCAGACCCGCCGTCACAAACAGCATGAGCGATGCGATCAGCGGGTTCTGGAAGACTCTTTCGAAGAAGTCCTCAAAGAGCCCGCCGATTACCGCTGCCGGAATGGTGCCCACGATCAGCAGCCCCAGCAGCTGCAGGTTGGGATCGCCGGTGTCTCGTTTGGTCAGCAGCCGTAAAGCGCCTTGCGCCATAGCCAACCAGTCTTTCCGGAAATAGATCAGTACGGCCCCCAGTGTCCCCAGATGTAAAACGATGTCGAAGCCCAGGCTGGGGGTGTTCCATCCCAGCAGCCATGGTATCAGCAGCAGGTGTGCGGAACTCGATATCGGGATGAACTCAGTGGCTCCCTGGATAATTCCCAAGATGATGGTTTGAATGATGGTCACATTGGTCTCTTTCTATTTACTTGTTTTGAGCTGTGCCAGCCGCCGGGCTGCATAGTCGTCAAAGCGTTGTTCGGTGATCGCGGCACGCATTTCGTCTGCCAGACGGATCAGCATGTGCAGATTGTGCAGGCTCAACAGGATTGAGCCCAGGATTTCCTTGCTCTTGGCCATGTGGCGCAAATAAGCTCGGCTGAAATGCCGGCAGGTATAGCAATCACATTCCGCATCGAGGGGCCTGCCGTCACGCGCATGTACGGCGTTGTGTAGGTTTAACTGGCCTTTCCAGGTGAGGGCGGCCCCATGACGTGCCAGCCGGGTGGGCAATACACAGTCGAACATGTCAATTCCCCGCCGTACCCCTTCAATCATGTCAGCAATGGCGCCAACGCCCATCAGATAGCGCGGCTTACCGGCAGGGAGCAGGGGGGTGACAACTTCCAACGTGCGGCACATGTCTTCCTTACTTTCACCAACCGACAGCCCGCCGATGGCGTAGCCGGGGAAGTCCATGCTTACCAACGCCTGAGCGGACTGGCGGCGGAGGTCATCGAAGGTGCCCCCCTGGACAATCCCGAACAGCGCCTGTCGGCCATCAGCGCTCCAGGCGGCCTGGCATCGCCCGGCCCATTGGTGAGTGCGCTCAAGAGCCTTGACGTTATAGTCATAGTCCAGCGGTGGCGCGCATTCATCGAAGCACATGATGATGTCTGCGCCCAGGTTCTGCTGGATCTCGATGGAGCGCTCTGGTGTGAGACGGTGCCTTGAGCCATCGAGGTGAGATTGGAAGGTCACGCCATCGTCATCGATCTCATTGATCGAGCTGAGGCTCCAGACCTGAAATCCACCGCTGTCGGTCAGGATCGGGCCGCCCCATCCCATGAAATCATGCAATCCACCCATCTCCCGGATGATGTCGTCTCCAGGTCGCAAATATAGGTGATAGGTATTGGCCAGGATCAAGCTTGCTCCTACATCTTTTAGGTCGCGCGGGGTGACAGCTTTAACGGTGGCCTGGGTCCCGACTGGTGCAAACACAGGCATCATGATGGGGCCGTGAGGGGTGTGAAATGTACCTGCACGCGCGGCTCCATCAGTTGCTTCGATGTGATAGGTGAAGGGCAAAGGCGGCATGGCGCAGCATTATACCATTTTCTACTCCGGCTGTGTCAAACGTTGGGGTAGGGGCATAGGGGTTAACTCGCTATGAAAGATTATCTTTCCGCCAAGGAATAGACGCGTTGGCTTACTGCATCTGCCCCGAGACTGCCAAGGAAATCAAAATCTCTCGCCGAAGGAATTTTGCTTCCAAGGCTTAATCTGATCGGAAAAGCCTTGGAAGGGCATCAAATGAAGTAAGGAATTCCAATTCTCTCGCCGAGAAAGTCAAATTTCTAGCCTAGAAACTTATTTTTCTAGCCTAGAAAAAGGGAAACGACACCTGGAAATGCATCAAAGGCAGTGAGGAAATCGAGGGTTTGATGGGCTGATAGCCGAGCCGGCCTGGCATGAGCGCGCTACATTCCTGCTCATGCAGTTGGGTTCAAACAGACCCGGAGTTGCGTATTTCTTTGTTTTTCCCTGCGAAACGACCTTTGGTCGTCAATCTCTGTGGACTCTGTGGTGAATCGGACAACGGGCATTATTACCGCCTGACATGTTTGTTGGCGCGCCAAAGCGCTGGGATATATATATCTTCGTCAGTTCAAAAAGGATTCAAACTACAGATGTAACT
>JAFGMS010000370.1 GCA_016927375.1 Anaerolineae bacterium | reverse complement strand
GTTACTCGGTACTCAGCACTCGTCACTGCGGTGACGCAGCTTAGACGCTTGAATGTAGACCAGGCCGAAAAAGGAAATTCCTACAGTATCAAGTTGACATTGTCAGATTACTCACTCAATACGGCACTAAACGTATGTGCGGGCTCAGTGTAACAGGTGGATTCCCGCTTTCGCGGGAATGGCAGCGCCGAGAAGGGGTAAGACACCGAATATGACGCGTTTTGCAAATAACTTGGCTCATTTCACATAACGATGAACCATCCCCTAGAGTCTATTGGATAGCTGGAGCGAGATGTAGAGCGTACATATCTATTCCAGGAGAAATCAGATGTCCTCCAAAATCCTGCTGGTTGATGACGAACCCGATCTGCTTCGAATGGTAGGCTACAGCCTCCACCGTGAAGGTTTCACGGTGAGTGTAGCTCAAACGGGCACCGAGGCCTTGGAGAAGATTGCCGAGGAAGTCCCTGACCTGATCATCCTCGACGTTATGATGCCAGATATGGATGGCTACCAGGTCTGCCGCCAGGTTCGCGAGATGCCCGATACAGATAAGACTCTCATCATTATGCTGAGCGCGCTAGGGCAAGTTATCGATAAAGTCACAGGGTTGGAAGCTGGGGCCGATGACTACCTGACCAAACCCGTCGAGCTAAAAGAGCTTACTGCCCGGGTCAAGGCCATGCTTGCCCGTGTCAAGCGGCTGCAAGGGCCACCCGAAGCCGAACCCGGCAAGGTACTTGGCTTGATCGGTGCAAAGGGGGGAATGGGTACAACGACCGTCACATTGAGCCTGGCAGCGGGACTGGCTAGAGAGGGGAACACTGTGCTGGCCGCTGAGTTCCGCGGCTACTACGGCTCGTTTGCCTCTCAGCTCTTGCTGCAGTCTACTCACAACATCAGCCCTCTATTGGAAATGTCCCCCGAGCAGATATCCCGCAAAGAGATCATCTCTTGCCTGGTCGAGCTGGCCTTTGGCCCTCAGGCACTGCTCAGCCCGGGCCCTAACGGGCAGGCTTTCCCGTTTAGCCCTGAACATGCGGATGTAATCCTCCCCATTTTGCCCTCTATAGCACAATACATCCTGCTGGATCTACCTTCATACCCCAACCCGGCTGCCGAGACTGCTGCCAGGTCCTGCAATTACATTCTCTTGGTGGTCGAGGCAGAAAGCTCGGCTATCTATGCCGGCCAGGCAATGCTCAACCTCCTAAGCACCTGGGGCATTGGGATGCGCCAGGTCGGCGCTGTCATTGTCAACCGGGTGCCCTTCGCCATGCCACTTAAGCCGGCGCAGATTCGAGAGAGCCTGGGATGTGACATCATCGGTCTGATCCCGCCGATGGCGGAAGCCTGCGTCTCTGCCCAATCGCGGGGTCTGCCACTGGTGCTGGCCCAGCCCGACAGTATCGGAGCACAGAACCTGCTGGATATGTCCAAACGGGTTACCGCCGATTACATCCAACCGATGGAGATGTAGCATATGGCGTATGGCTGATAGCATGGCATATAGCTCGTTGCTCATGCCTCATACCTCATGCCTCGTTCCTCCTTCTGTCTGCAAGACAATGGGTGGATCGCCTGGCTGGAAGTCCTCATGTTTTATCGTGTACAAGACCAGCTCTGCCCCATAGAAACGCCGTGTGATACCCTGCCTGCTCATCCCAATAGTCTCCATGACACGCTGTGAGCCAATATTCTCCGAGACGGAAACGGCGATGATCTCGGGCAGCTTCAGGTATTCGAAGCCGAAATACAGGCTGGCCCGAGCAGCCTCACTGGCGTACCCTCTTCTCCAAAAAGGCCTGCCAAGGGCATAAGCAACCTCGACCAAATCATCCTGTTCGAGGGTGGTCAATCCACAGTGGCCGATCATCTCAGCCTTTTCTTTCTGCTCAACCGCCCACAACCCAAAACCATATTTTTGCCAATGTTCGATAACAATGGACAGAGTGATACCTGTCTGCTTCTTGGAGCGAGGTATGCCTCCAGGCAGATAGCGCATGACCTCAGCATCGCTGTGGATGTAACGATAGTAGTCGTCAACATCAGCAGCGACGGGTACACGTAACCTCAGACGGGCAGTCTCGATCTCAAACATGGTTTTCCACAACCTATCCCCTAACCCGAAAACTCTTTTAGCTCGCGTTCCAGGCGAGAAACATATTCTTGATCGATGCCGGAATAGTCTGGTTCTATCTCTGGTGGAGATTGTGCATCCAGTGCACCAGGAGCCAGACGCCGGAGTGTTACAACCAATATGATGATTGCCGCCAGTGCACCGATTACCGGCAGTGCCCACACCAACATATTGAGGCCGCGCGCCTCCGGCGTTGCCAGGACACGTTGGCCGTAACGCTCGGCAAAATAGCCCTTGATATCGGCCTCACTCTTGCCCTGCTCCAGCATGGTCCGGATCTCATCTCGCCAGTCGGCGCAGGCCTGCGTGCCGCATACATCCAGCGGGACATTCTCGCAGACAGGGCAATACAGCTGCTCAGCAATAGCATTGACCCGGTCATCGGTGACGGGTGCTGCGGGTGTCGGCTCGACAGGCTCCTGCGCCGACGCAAAGGACACTACAGAAAATAGCAGCACCACAACCAGAACCAGAAGCCTATTGTGCCATGAACGTGATTGTTTGCGGAATGCAACCTTTTCCAAGCTCATACTGGTCACGCCTTCTCTGCCCCTCTTGGATCTGCTATTCCTCGTAGGTTTCTTCCTCCTGCGCTCCTTGCCCACGACGCATCGCACGCCAAGCCGTGCCAAGAGCCAGAAGTACCAGCCCACCAAACAACAAAGCATTGATCACCCAATCAGGAGGCAGGGTGACCAGGACAATCTCCCCGCCGATCTGAAACTGTGTCACTGTGGCGCCAGCCTCATCATGCCAGCTCCGCAAAACATACAGGACAGCACCACCAAAAAAACCGGCCAGGCCAAACTGCTGGAAAAGGTTCATTTTGTGTCCCCCTCAAAAAGGCTTATGGCTGACAGCATACAGCTTATGATTGCGCGCTCGCTGCATCTTCCGCATCGACGACGGCCCGGACCGGCACTGCCGGAGCCTGGGCCAGGGGCAGATGCAGCGACACCTCGCCGCGCCGCAGGTAGACCCACAGCACTGTCAGCAGAGCCCCCACCACCATCGCGCCGATGCCCACCAGCCCGGCCTCCGGACCAAAGGCGCCGCCCGTCCACAACTTGGGCCCGCTCTGCTCGATAGCAACAAACGTCGTTGCGTTGGATGATGTGCCGCTAACCGGGAAACCAAACACGTTACCCTGGAAGAAATTCCAGGAGATATGCAGCCCGATTGGGATGGCCAGCTCACCGGTCAGGATGTAGCCCATTGCCAGTAGAATGCCGGCCAAAAAGATGTTGAACGTGCTTACTGCATCGGCATTGGGATTACCTAGATGCATCAGACCGAATACCGCTGATGAAAGCAATGTGGCGATCGCAATCGCCCAACGCGGCCCGAGGACTTTCCAGTTGAAGCCCTCGGCCATATTCTGAAGCTGGTAGCCCCGGCTTAACAGTTCTTCATTGAAGCCTACCAGAACAAAGTTCAGGATTGCTAGTAGAATAGCGAGAATAAAGGTCATTCCTTGCGGAGCGGCGAACGAACCCGTCATTGTCACCCACCCGGCAGCCATCTCCACACCAAAAACGCCGGCCATTAAGATTGCACCCAGGAACAGGCCAAAGCCAAAATCGATCCACCAGCTCTTGTTGAGCCGGAAGCCGAAATCAACGAACTTGCGCCTATCCAGGAAACGCCCGGCCAGCCAAACAGCGCCCACCGTAATAACCAATTGGGCAAGCTGTGACGCCGACATAATCAGAGGGTTGCTGGCAATGTACTCGTTGATGGTTGATGTATCGGTGAGCTGCTCTAATGTCAGCGCCCCAGAAGCCAGGGCAACGATTCCCACGACCATTCCAATCATCATTTGTGCAATGATGAGCGCGACAAACCAGGTTATAACGAAAATCAGCAGTCGCCACAATGCACGAAGCCGGCGCTGCTCAGCATTCCAAAAGATGTTGGCAATCCATTCCATTCTATTTTCTCCTTTGCAATGAGCAACGAATCATGAGTAATGGGTTAACCGTGTTGGCAGAGAACGCTCAAAAGCAATCATCGTTGGTTGGGTTGAGGTAATGAGCCCAATTCGCATTGAGTCTACCCTGTAAATGAAACACGCGTATCCCGGTTTGGCTTCGTGTCTATGCTATGAACATTAACAAAATAATCGTTAGCGCGCCAAAGCGTTGGGATAGGAAGTTGATAATAACTGGCTCAAGAGAGTATCTTTGATGTCACAATAACGCCGAGAGGCGAACATCAGGAGAACCCCATGAGCCAGTTGGTATTGATGATAGCAGAAATTGACGAACTTGATAATCCTGAGAAGATGAGAGAGGTATGGCGTCGGGTGATGCCGGAGGTAGAGGCAAGCAATATCAACCAAGAGGAATACTTGAACGAACTGGAAGGGGTGGTGAGCAGCAGTTCCCGCTTTGGAGATTTGCAGCAGGGATTGCTGACAAAAACCCTATGTCTTGCTCTGTGTTCTCTGCGCACTCTGCGGTGAAACAGTTTTTTCTGGGCACATTCTTGGCACACCGGTTCAAACCGGGAATTGCTGGGTGGTGAGCGAGGTTGGATGGGAAGCCATGCGACGCTTGATAGTAGAGCAATGGAGCTTGGCAGACAGAGCGCTGGTAGAGCGTTATCGGGAAGCACAGGCGGGAGCGCTATTAGGCGACGGATATGAGCCATTAAAAGTAGCCAGCCGATTTGGAATAGTACATTTGCCGCGGCAGATATGCTATCAGCCTGGGGAGGATCGACACATATTGCCGGGAAATGCGGGTTTGCCGGAACATAGTGGACAAGTCACCACGCAGGGCTTGCAAGAATGGGTATGCTTGCTGCCACAGGACATGTCATTTGGTACCGCCGAGCGATTGCTGGGATGGATGACACAAGATGAAGAAACCATGTCGGAAACGCAAATACGACGATGGGTTTGCCGGCATGGCCAACTGATCCGAGAAGCTGAGCAAATTGAAGTTGAAGAGTTGGAGCAGCGTGTAAACCTGGATGGATTGCAGGCGCAATTGAGAGCAGTGGAAGAGCCGCGGCGACCAACGGGCTGGACAGCTGAACTGAACCAGGCTGTCGAGACAGCCTTAACACAGCCTGACCCACAACCCCCCCAAGGGATTTCGATCACAGATTGGGAACGGGTAATGGAAGCTCGCCGGGCCGAGCCAACGGTGGGAGTTGATACATTGCGTCGCTTGGGCCCCCAAGTCAAGCCTGATGAAGTCATCGCCGGCACAGATGAGGTTGTCGTCCGGCGCCCTGAAAAACGACGTTTTCTAGAGTTGGGCACGGCTTATGTGCGTACTGCCCAAGGCTATCGCTATCTGAGTGGCACTGTTGATATGGTCTTGCGTCAGTTGCTCCTCTTGCTGTTATTATGTAGTGGTAACCTCAAGTCCAAAGTCACCT
>JAFGMS010000042.1 GCA_016927375.1 Anaerolineae bacterium | reverse complement strand
TGGGCCTTTTTGCCTGCCCCATCACCCAAACGATTTGCTTTTTAATCGTCCATCACTCAAAACTATGCTATGCCCGCAACATCAAACTTCTAAAACACGCTTTAAGGAGAGCCTTCTGTTGCCCAACCAGCATCAGCTGGTTGATGAATCTGTTTCGATACGTGCCTGCACATCCCTCACAGCCAGTTTCTGTGCATTTGTGTGTGGGAAACCAAGATGATACACTTTCCGCATGCTAGCTTGGAGGTTCTTATGAAAATCATTGCTTACATCGCGGCTGCGATCTTGATCTTCTTCGGCGTACTGTTCATCTGGGGGGCAGGCGGCGAAGGCGGCGGGGGTTGGGGATGGGTACTTGCCGGGTCCATCAGCGCCCTGATCGGTTTTGGTTTGATCTGGCTTGCTTCGCGCAAACCAGCCGCCGAAAGCGCCGGAGCCGAAAGCCCTGTCTACAAGATCGATCTGCCGGGCAAGACTACCATCGAAGAGATGAAATGCAAGAGCTGCGGCGGCGCGCTAATGTCCGACAACGTCAAAATGGTCGCTGGTGCACCTGTCGTGACTTGCCCCTTTTGCAATGCAACCTACCAATTAACCGAAGAACCCAAATGGTGAAGGAGGGTTTCATGCTGCGACGTTACTGTGCTCTCCTGCTGGCTCTGATTGTTATACTTACCTTGCCATCGAGCGCATTGGCGCAGTCGTACTACTTTAGCCTGGACAAGGAGGTTGTCCACGCGTATTGGAACCAGGATGGGACGCTGGCGCTCGATTACACCTTTGTCTTTACCAATGAGCCCGGCGCGCACGTTATCGATTTCGTCGATGTTGGCCTGCCCAATGGTAACTTCAACATCAATGGCATCTCTGCAGACGTTGGTGGCCGCTCGGTGCAAATCTCATCCGATTATCAGGGAACGGGCAGCGGGGTGGCCGTGGATCTCGGCGCGGATGCGATCCAGCCTGGTCAGAGCGGCACTGTGCACGTGTCTGTCCAGCAGGTGCGTAATGTTCTGCATCCTGACAGCAGCGATGACCAGTACGCCTCGGCGGTTTTCTCGCCGACCTGGTTTGACAGCCAGTTCGTGACTGGCAGTACAAGCTTGACTGTTGTCTTCCACCTGCCACCAGGTGTTCAGCCTGAAGAGCCGCGCTGGCATGAAGCGCCCTCCGGATTTCCATCCGAGCCGCAAACCGGTCTCGACAACAACGGACGTGTCATGTATACCTGGTCGGCGTCGAACGCCAGTGGATCGACCCAATACATCTTCGGTGCGTCTTTCCCGAAATCATATGTACCAGAGGGCGCTATTGTAACGTCATCTCCGTTTGATTTCAGCGGGCTTCTGGACACCCTATGTGGCATGGGACCGATGCTGTGCGTATGTCCCTTCATTCTCATAGTCATTGGTGTATCGATCCTCGGTGCCGTACAGGGGCAACGGCGGAAATTGCAATATCTGCCGCCTCGCATCTCGATTGAGGGACATGGGATCAAACGTGGGCTAACTGCCATCGAGGCAGCCATTGTAATGGAGGAACCGCTCGATAAGGTCATGACCATGGTCCTATTCGCCGTGATCAAGAAGAACGCCGCCCGTGTCCTTTCACATGATCCGCTCAAACTCGATGTGGCTTCGCCTCTTCCGGAGGACCTGCGTGATTATGAAATGGCCTTCCTTGATGCTTTCCAGGAAAACGACACCCTGAAACGCAGAAAGCTGTTGCAGGAAGTGTCTGTCAATCTCGTGAAGAGTACGTCCGAAAAGATGAAGGGCTTCAGCCGTAAAGAAACGGTGGCTTACTACAAGTCCATCATGGAAAAGGCCTGGCAGCAGGTGGAGGCCGCGGAGACCCCGGAGGTCAAGAGCCAGCTGTTCGAAGAGGCCATGGATTGGACCATGCTCGATCGAGATTTCGACGACCGCGCGCGGCGTGTTTTCACCGGTCCGGTCTACGTCCCGATGTGGTGGGGGCGTTACGATCCAACTTTTTCGCGGCCCTCGGCTCCGGCGGAGTCCCTGCCGGGCCGACTCCCGTCGGTTCCGGTGCCGCATCTGCCCGGCTCGGACTTCGCGTCCTCGCTGGCCGGCGGCATTCAAAGCTTTTCTCAGAGGGTGATCGGTGACGTTACCACGTTCACCAGCCGCGTCACCGGCGTGACCAATCCACCCCCACCGCCTAGCTCCAGCCACTCTGGACGGAGTGGCAGCGGTTGTGCTTGTGCCTGCGCTTGTGCTGGATGTGCCTGTGCCTGTGCCGGTGGTGGCCGATGAGAGGGGCGGTTGGTCTCAGGCGGAGCACAAAGCATATAGTCGAAGGACAGATTAGATCCAGGAAATAGCAATCTGTCCTTCGACGTTACCCCTTTGATTGCTCCACTTGGAAAGAGATGGCCTGAGTATTTCATGAATCGAGTTGTAGAAATCCAATGGATCTCCTTCGTAGAAAACCCGCTGTGAAAGTATCACTCCCCGGCCTCTATCACTATCGGGTGGAGAATCCAGGTGAGCAGTCGCGTATCCACCTACGCCTCGACCTTGATGGTCACGGCACGCTGATTGTCAATGCCAACCGTGTCCTACATCTGAATCCAACCGCTGCGCGAATGGCCCATTTGATCCTCGAAGGTACAGCAGATGCAACAGTTGTGCAAAGCCTGCGACGCGAGTATCATGCGAGTGCTACTCAAATCCGTGCAGATCTTGCTGACTTCAGGCTCCAGTTAGAGGAGTTGATTCGCCCCGACGGCGCATGCCCAATCCACGAAATGGGGCTCGAAATCGCGATGCCGTTCAGTGCACGGCCGTCAGCTCCGTATCGCATGGATCTGGCCATCACATATCGCTGTAATAACGATTGTGCTCACTGCTACAATGCGCGCGAGCGGGATTTCCCCGAGATGGACACGGCTCAGTGGCTTGACATCCTCGACGAGCTGTGGGACCTGGGCGTTCCACACGTCGTCTTCACCGGCGGCGAGCCAACACTACGGGACGACCTTCCGGAATTGATTGCGCATGCTGAGTCCAACGGTCAGGTCACGGGATTGAATACCAATGCACGCCGACTTGCCGATCCGGAGTATGTCGAGCGGCTCGTCGCTGCCGGGCTAGATCATGTCCAGGTCACGCTCGAGTCTTGCGAGGCCGGGGTTCATGACCAGATGATGCGTACGATGGGCGCTTTTCCTCAGACCGTCGCGGGACTCCAAAATGTGCTGGCCAGCCGGTTGTACGTGATGACCAACACGACCATGCTGCAAACCAATGTCCATACCCTGCCTGCCACGCTGGATTACCTGGCGAGCCTTGGCGTCCCGACCGTTGGGTTGAACGCGCTGATTCACTCAGGTAGCGGGCTGACAGTTGGCACCGGTCTGGATGAGAGTGAGCTGCCGCCGATCATCGACATGGCTATCAAGAAGACGACGGCGCATGGGCAGCGGCTGATCTGGTACACGCCGACCCAATACTGCCGCTTCAATCCGCTGCAGCACGGTCTGGGTCCCAAGGGCTGCACAGCCGCGCTGTACAGCATGTGTGTCGAGCCGAACGGGGACGTGCTACCCTGCCAGTCCTACTATCACCCAGTCGGCAATCTGCTAGTCGACGACTGGCATTCGATCTGGAATCACGAGCTGTGTGTCCAACTGCGCGAGCGCCGGAATCTGCCCGCGAAGTGCCGCAACTGCTCGCTGGTCGCTGAGTGTGGCGGCGGGTGTCCGCTGCGGTTCGAAAGCCACCGGGAGGAATTCGGCGTGAACCTGCCGGTTGTTCCTTTGATATCATCCTTTTCCTAGCGTTCCATATCATCTGGAGGCGCCATGAAACTCATGCAACGTTTGTCACAGCTTTTCACCAAAGTCCAGCCCTTACCCGAAGGACTATACCAGAAGCAGGTTGCTCCGGCGGATGACCGTCCGCCCTACCGGATGCACCTGCGATTGCATAAGAATGGCTCGGGCATCCTAGTCGTCAACGCCGCCACTGTCTTGCAGCTCAACCCCACGGCAGCGGAGTACGCCTACCATTTCATCCAGGGAACCTTGCCTGACGAGGTCGCCCGGCAGGTAGCGGCGCGCTATCGCGTGGCTAAAGACGTAGCCCGGTGTGACTATCAGAGCTTCATTGAGCGGATCCGGACCCTGGTCGAGATGCCGGACCTCGATCCTGTTTCCTATCTGGACTTCGAGCGTGTGGCGCCATACTCGGCCGACCTCACCGCCCCGCTGCGCCTCGACTGCGCGCTGACTTACCAGTTGCCGCCTGGCGCCCAGGCCAATAGTGCACCGACCAAACGCGTCGACCGCGAGCTCACGACTGAGGAGTGGGAGACCATCCTCGACAAAGCCTGGGAGGCCGGCATTCCGCACGTGACATTCACCGGCGGTGAGCCGACCCTTCGCGATGACCTGCCCGAGCTGATTGCCCACGCCGAGAAGAACGGCCAGGTGTCCGGTTTGCTCTCAGACGGTGTGAAGCTGGCCGACAAGCACTATCTGGAGACGCTCTTGCAGACCGGACTGGACCACCTGCTGCTCGTTCTGCAGCCGGACAACAAGGCCTCGTGGAAAGCCATCGAGACGATCATACCCGAGGACCTGTTCACTACTGTCCACCTTACGCTCACGCCGCAGAATGTCGATAAAGGTGTCGATGTGCTGGAACGACTTTCGCGTTTGGACGTTGAGAACCTCTCGTTGAGTACCTCCGATGCCTCGTTGAAGGATGCCTTGTCCGGGCTGCAGGACAAGGCGGCAGTATTGGGCCTCTCGCTCAAATTCGATCTGCCCGTGCCGTACTCCACGGAGCATCCCGTTGCCTTCGAGACAGCCGAGGACGATGTGCCCGAAGGGGCTGGCAAAGCTTGGCTGTATGTCGAGCCGGATGGGGATGTGCTGCCTGCGCAGGGCATGGCAGATAAAGTGCTTGGCAATCTGCTGCGCGATCCGTGGAATAAAATATATACATGAGCTGGCACAGCCGTTACCTCCAGCAAGCCACATGGACGCGCGAGCTACGGAGCTATGTTTTCGAAAAGGCTGGCCTTACTGGGACCAAACGCGTGCTTGAGGTCGGTTGCGGAACAGGAGCGATCCTTTCCAGCCTGGAATCGCCCGCGGGGCTGTACGGGTTGGACATCGATGGGAGCGCCCTTCATGAAGCCCAGGTTCATGCATCGAAGGCACTCATGACTCGCGGCGATGCGCTGCAGTTGCCTTACCCCTCTTTCTGCTTCGACATCGTTTATTGCCATCTTCTGCTGCTGTGGGTTTCCGATCCGCTTGCCGCACTCGTCGAGATGAAGCGCGTGACGCGTGCTGGCGGATATGTCCTCGCATTGGCCGAGCCCGATTACACGCTCCGTGTAGACGCGCCTGCGGAGCTGGCCGCAATTGGGCGGATGCAGACCGAATCGCTGCGCCGGCGCGGCGCAGACGTAGGGCTGGGCGGGCGTCTGGCGGATCTGTTTTACCGGGCGGGGATACACATCGTCGAGGCAGGAGCCTTTCGAGACCGAGACGCTGCCTCGTTAACGCCCGATGAGCACGAAAAAGAGTGGGCCGTACTTGAAAGCGATGTGGTCGGGCTGATGCCGGATGACGAAATCCGGCGCTTCAAGACTTTAGATGAACAAGCCCGGTTGCGCGGCGAGCGCGTGCTAAGGGTCCCAACCTATTTTGCATGGGGGCAGGTCTCGCGGGGTGATCTTGGGTGAAGGCTGAATATGTCCCAAAAAGCAGGATCAGATGGCGGGGGAACAACCCATAAGCGTTAAGGAAACAGGAACATAATCAGGGCCGAGAACCCAGGTTTCTTTCTGTGGCTTGAATTCGAGACTTCTTGAGGTTTAAGTTACCGCCTATGCCCGTGCCCCCTCGACCTTCTATGGTTTTAGCACCCAATGCAAGAAAGAGCGTTTCAATCTCGCCATTCCAACGAGGTAGGCACAGGTGATTGAAATATCGACACTGTTCGATTGTAGTTGTTATGGGGCTCACATGGCAGCCAAGAGAAGGTTAGTAGTCTCATCAAAATATACTCAAAACGGTCACTAATTTACATTTTCGAAAGGTTTGTAAATCAAGGGTCAACGAGCTAGAGAGTTCTTATTTGAGCAATA
>JAFGMS010000369.1 GCA_016927375.1 Anaerolineae bacterium | reverse complement strand
CCCCCCAACCGGTACATACGTCCTCTCGCGTCTTCCTAACTGCCACAAATATCTCGTCCTTTATCACAACGCAATGAACCATCCCCGCATTTTGCAAATAACTCGGCTCATTTCACATAACGGTGAACCATCTCGTTTTTCCCCAAATCAGGAATATACCCCCGCAAAAGAGGCTGGAGGAAAGCACATAGGTGTTGGTGTATAATGAGGAGCGCACGCTGCCAACCGGATGACGCAGCGCAGTGTGCTCCAGTGATGCTTGCCCAGTCACGCAGAGACAGATATCCTTTGGACCAGGTGTTCAAACTATGAGGCTCTTTACTCACCAGGTTAACTCTGTTTTCCTCTTGACTTAGAGTACACTCTAAGTTGTATGGTATATCTGCGCCGAGATATTGGGGCAATGCGGTTTGTCCCACTCTCATCTGAACAGGTGAAGGAGCTCGACACGTTCTGAGAATGATGTAATTGCTGATTGACAATTGTTTGATGACAATTGTTTGATTGACAATTGTTTGATGACAATTGTTAACAGCTAGTGAAAGGGACTTGTTTTATGCAATACCGAAGATTCGGAAAACTGGACTGGCGGCCCTCGGCATTGGGTTTTGGCTGCATGCGTCTTCCTACTACCGGCGCCCCAGCCGACATCGATGAGCCTGAAGCGATGCGAATGGTGCACCACGCTATCGATCAAGGGGTGAACTATATAGATACGGCGTATCCCTATCATGGTGGGAACAGCGAATTGTTCCTCGGCCGCGCGCTGAAGGCCGGTAACTACCGGGAGAAGGTCAGGATTGCCTCCAAGCTGCCTTGTTGGCTGGTCGAGACAGCCTCCGACTTTGACAAGTATCTCAATGAGCAGCTATCCAAGATGCAGATCGAGCATATAGACTTCTATCTCTTGCACGCCCTCAATAAGAGTAGCTGGGATAAGATGCACGGTTTGGGTATATTGACCCTGGCGGAAAAAGCCGTCGCTGATGGGCGCATCGGCCACCTGGGCTTCTCATTTCATGATAGTTATGAGGTGTTCCAGGAAATTATCGATGCCTATGATAAGTGGACATTCTGCCAGATACAATACAATTACATGGATATCGAGAACCAGGCCGGCACACGGGGTCTCCAATACGCGGCAGGCAAAGGATTGGCGGTCGTGATCATGGAACCTCTGCTCGGCGGCCGGTTGGTCGACCCACCGGAACCTATCCAACGGCTGTGGGGTTCGGCGGAAACGAAGCGCTCGGCACCAGATTGGGCGCTGCAGTGGCTGTGGAATCAACCTGAGGTGTCGGTTGTGCTGAGCGGAATGAGCGCGATGGAGCACGTTGAAGGCAATCTTGCCAGCGCAGCAGCATCCGGCATCGGCACGCTTAGTCAGAAGGATCTGCAAGTCATCGACCAAGTGCGTGAGACATATCGAGCACTGTGTCCCATCCCCTGCACTCGATGTGGCTACTGTATGCCTTGCCCTAATGGTGTCAACATCCCGCGCAACTTCGACGCATACAATGACGGGAGCATATACGACAAACCTGATTGGGCTCGCAACCAGTATCAACAATGGATACCAGCAGCCGAGCGCGCCGATCAATGCATCGCCTGCCAGGATTGCGAGCAGAAGTGTCCGCAGGAGATTCGCATCAGCGAGTGGATGCCGATTGTCGACAAGGTCCTTGGCGAAGGCCAGCCTTATGTCAGTGCGTTAGAAAGTTGAAACGTGCCAACGTGCCAACGCTATAGGTCTGTAATCTGAACCCAAAAGTGATTACCTCGAACTGTTATGGTTGATAAGTACACGGCATTGCAGGCCTTGCTGGACGACATGGGCAGTGCGGCTGTTGCCTATTCCGGCGGAGTCGATAGTACCTTGTTGGCCAGGGTGGCATTCGACGTGTTGGGCGACAAGATGTTGGCTGTGATGGCGATCAGCGAAAGTATGGGTGCCTCAGAGCGCGAAGATAGCGCTCGGCTGATGCAAGATCTCGGCATTCCTCTGGTCACGGTGCTCACCGGCGAAGTCCGCGACCCGCGCTACGCCGCCAATCCGCCCAATCGCTGTTATTTCTGCAAAGGACACATCATCCAGGCCATACAAGATGTCGCTCAGGCGCGTGGGTTGGCTGTTGTCATTGATGGCTCGAATGCAGATGACGTGGGTGATCATCGGCCGGGGCGCCAAGCCGGGATCGAGCATGGAGTGCGCAGCCCATTGCACGAGGTGGGCTTCAGCAAGCAAGACATCCGGGCGCTGGCGCGCCGGCTGGGTCTGCCTAATTGGGATAAGCCTTCGATGGCGTGTCTGGCCAGCCGGGTGCCTTACGGAACACCCATTACGCCCGAAGTCCTGTCACAAATCGACCGCGCCGAGGGCGTACTGTGCCAGCTGGGTCTGGCACAGCTGCGGGTAAGGCATCATGGCAGCCTGGCACGCATCGAGGTGCCGCCTGCTGATATGGAAGTTGTGTTGGTGCGTCGTGAACGCATTGTGGCGGACTTCAAGGCGGCAGGCTATACCTATGTGGCGTTGGATCTACAGGGATTTCGCAGTGGTAGTGTTAATGAGGAGCTGAATGACGAGCGTGGATAATCGACACAGACCATACGAGCAGATTGATGAGTTTGCCCGTCTGGATATGCAGCGGCTGGCCCGGCAGGGCATGCCTGAGTTCGTATATGCTGCAAGCAAGACGCCTGAGCAGGTCGCGTCTATCATGGAGAAACTGGTGGAACGGCACAGATGTGCCCTGGCCAGCCATGCGACGCCTGATCACGCTCAGGCTCTGCAATCCCGTATAGAGTCGGCTCAGTATGATGCTGTTTCGCGGCTGCTTTCGGTTGGTTGCTTGCCCGCTCAGCCTGTTGGTGCGGCCATCGTCGTTGCTGCAGGTACATCGGATTTACCGGTCGCAGAGGAGGCCTTCGGCGTGCTGGCGTTCCTGGGCAATCAGGTTAGACGCCTCTACGATGTAGGCGTGTCTGGTGTGCATCGACTGCTGGCGCATGTTGACGAGCTAAACCAGGCCGATGTGCTCATCGTCGTTGCCGGAATGGAGGGGGCGCTGCCCACGCTGGTGGGAGGGTTGGTGGCGGCTCCGGTGATCGCCGTGCCTACCAGCGTCGGTTATGGCGCCAGTTTTGGTGGCCTGGCTGCGTTGTTGGCCATGCTCAATAGCTGCGCTGCCGGGCTGACCGTTGTTAATATCGACAATGGTCTGGGGGCCGCGGCTGCCGCTCACCGGATGCTCCAAAGGATTCGCCAGACTCAGCCATATACGGCTGATGAAGAGGAGGCCAGGTCGTGACTCGTATTGCCTATCTGGATTGTTTTGCCGGGATCAGTGGTGACATGCTGCTTGGTGCTCTGATCAGTGCCGGTTGGCCGCTGGAGCAGCTGCAGGCAGTGGTCGATGAGTTGAAAATGGGAGACGTCAGCGTACGGGCTGAGAGCGTCTCGAAGCATCACCTCGCGGGGACGCAGGTCTCCGTTCTGGCTCCGGAGGCTCAGCCTCTGCGCCACCCCGCCGATCTGATTGCCCTGATCGAGCAAGCTGATTTGTCGGAGCCTATCCAAACCCATGCGGCTGACGTTATCATGGCGCTGGCCAAGGCCGAAGCCCAGGTGCATGGTGTACCAGTGGAAGATGTTCACTTTCACGAAGTAGGCGCAGTCGATACGCTGGTTGATGTGGTTGGGACCGTTGCCGGGTTGGAGGCACTGGGCGTCGACCAGGTCATCTGCGCCCCACTTCCGTGGTCGCATGGCACGATCCGGATTTCTCATGGACGATTTCCGGTCCCGGCGCCCGCCGTCGCGGCGCTGCTGGAGGGCATCCCGGTGACCGGCGTCGATGTGGAAGGCGAGATGGTCACGCCTACCGGTGCAGCCCTGGCGACCTGCCTGGCCGGCTCGTTTGGTTTGATCCCGTCGATGACCGTGAAGCGGATAGGATACGGCGCCGGCTCGCGTGACTGGCCTGACCGTCCCAACCTGCTGCGGCTGGTGTTGGGTGAGCAAACTTCAGTGGCCTCCAGCGAAACCCTGACTGTGCTGGCCTGCAATCTCGATGATATGGTGCCGGAATGGTATGGTCCTCTGGTCGAATCGGCACTGAAAGCCGGCGCGCTGGATGTCTGGCTGACGCCGGCGCATATGAAGAAAGGTCGACCGGCGGTGGTGGTCGAGGTGGTATGTAAGCCTCAAGATGCTTCAGGGCTGCGTACCTTGTTGTTTCGCCAGACAACGACACTTGGTCTCCGTGAAACGACGGTGGTGCGCTGGGCATTACCCCGCCAGAGCCGGATCGTGGCAACTCCATACGGCGATGTGAGCATCAAAGAAGCCACCCTGGATGATGGTACCCGGAAGTTTGCTCCCGAGCACGATGATTGTGTGGCTCGTGCAGAAGAGCACGGCGTGACCGCTCGGGAAGTATGGATCGCTGCGGTCCAGGCGGCTGGAGGAACTTAAAAGGCCAGGGTTCTCCGAACGAAGCAGATAGTTTGAATGCACATAGAGAAAGGAGTCGCGGCCATGGATTTTCCTAAGAGTATCTCTCTTACCATCACCAACCATTGCAACCTTCGATGCCGAATGTGTGGCCAGTGGAGCGAGGAAGGCTACATCAATCTGAATAGAGAGAGGCTCAAGAAAGAGATGTCTCCGGCTGATTGGAAACAGGTGATCGATGAATTGGCCGAGCACCACATCGGCTCGGTGCTTTTGCGGGGTGGGGAGGTGTTCCTTTATCCGGGCATCATCGAGCTGTTGGAATATATCCACGGTAAGGGTATGTTCATCTCTATCGATACCAATGGGACGATGCTGAAGGACTATGCGGCAGATATCGTCCGCATCGGGAACATTCACCTGACAATCTCGGTCGATGGGCCGGAAGCGATCCACGACAGCGTCAGAGGCGTCCCGGGCTGCTTTCAACGCATCAAAGCGGGCATCGATGCACTCAACCGGCTCGATCCACCGGACAGCGCCGGCATCAGCCGCTGCATTTGCTTCACCATCAGCTGTTATTCGGTCAGCGGCCTGGGGGTTATGCCGGACGTCGCTCGCAGCTTATCGATCCGCTCGATTGTCATCGTCCCCTATTACTATATCCCCCAGGAAGTGGGCGAAGCCTATCAGCAAGAGCTGCGCGAGCATCTGGGCTGCGCTGCTTTCTCATGGAGCGGCTTCCGCCATGAAGACTCCGGGGTCGACTTCGACGAGTTCCGGAAGCAGTATCGAGCCTACCGGAACAGCCTGGGCGATATCTACAGCTACCCTTATATGCCGCTCTCCGAAGACCAGTACAAGGCATGGTTCAGCGATGCGCTCACGCCTGTTGAAGACACAACCTGCAACAATGTGGAAAGGCTCATCGATATCCAGCCCAACGGTGACGCTAACTTCTGCGTCGACTTCCCGGATTACTCCTTTGGCAATGTAAAAGAAGCAACCATCAAGGAGCTGTGGAACGGCGAAAAGGCTACCCGCTTCCGCGACTATCGACGAAAAAGGCCCCTCTCTGTTTGCCACAGATGCGGGGCCAAGCACATGTCCGACCATGCGGGCTAAACAGCGCTACCCCCTCCTTGCCCCTTCCTCTTGAGAAAATGGTCAAGGGAGGCAGGTCGGATACTGCCATAAGCCGTATGCTATCGGCCATATGCCATGTGCTACGCCTTCCCCTGGCAGTAGTACGTGATAGCCCTCTGCAGGAAGGCCGGCAGGTCAGGATGCATTGCGGTGAAAGTCGAATTGAAGTCGGGATGCTCATAGTAGGCATTGCCCAATCCGCGCAGCGCTTCCCACGTCGGCTCGTAAAAGTGGCGTAGATGCTCGTGCCAGCGTACCAGGATTGCCTGCACCTCCGGGCTTTCCGGTCCCTTGCTCATAGCATCGACCAGATCGGCGTAAATAGCGCCGCCTTCCTGCTTGATCTGCTCTTTCTGCTGATCGGTGTAGCTGTTCCAGAGCTTGATCGATTTCCTGGCGCTGTCACCCCACATTTTGATGGCTTCTTGCTCGTACTCCTTCTGCTTTTCCTCGCCGAAGCCTTCGAAGATTTTCTTGT
>JAFGMS010000041.1 GCA_016927375.1 Anaerolineae bacterium | reverse complement strand
GCTCTATCGTTTCGAGAATGGCCTTGACCTCAATGTTGGCCTCAAGGCCTTCCTGAAAGCAGCCTAGTGATTTATGACCACGTCTCATCTATATATTGCGCACGAGCACAAATGATGCATTTTGGGTCGCCGCAGAACACGCCGGGAACACAGAGAGAAACTCCATTGACCGGAGAGCGTCAATCTCTGCGCGTTCTGGCATGAAAATGGATGGTCGTTAAGGTTCGTCAAGAAGCTGCGTAGACTTCCGAAGTCTAAGATGCCACTAAAAAACCAAGACCATTTCCATCCATTGAAGGTGCGGGAGTTAGCCCAGCATCACGACTACCGTAAACCCAAAGCGCGATCACAAGAGGCGAATCGCCGGCTGTTGACATCGCTGGCGCCCAGAATATTGATTCCCTACAATTGGCCTTGTGACAACTACCGTGGAGAAGAACTTATGGTAGATGGTGTTACTCACCCCCCAGCACATGAGAAGGCAAAACACGTATCGTACTTTGATCTCACACCCCGGCAGGAATGGGTGATCGTGGCGTTCGTGTTAGCCGCCTTCGTGGCATTGGCGGTCGGGTTCAGCCTCGGGCCGATTTTGGAAGGGCCGGACGAGATCGAGCACTATCGCTTTGTCCGCTTGCTGGCCGATACCTGGCAATTGCCCAACCGCATGACCATCAACCACGAATATCACCAGCCACCGCTCTACTACGCGATAGCTGCATTACTCAAAATGCCCATCGACGATCCTGACTTCGATGCCATAGAAGCTTATCTCAACCCAGCAGGGATCGTTGTGGCAACTTTCCGAGGTCCGAACTGGCGGGTTCAACCTGGCTATGACAATCGTAACTTTATCATCCACAGCCGCGCCGAGAACTTTCCCTACCAGAGTGGTGCTGCACGCGCCGTTCATGTTGTCCGGCTATTGTCCGTTGTATTGGGCCTTGGCACACTTGTGACTTGCTATGCCGTTGCCGGGCTGCTTTGGCCCGAGCGGCCTGACCGCCGTCTCGCCGTGTTGGGGATTGTTGCCTTCTGGCCCTTGTTTGTCTATACATCCAGCTATGTGACCAACGACGCTTTGCTCATCTTCCTCTCGACACTGGCGTTGTATCTGACAATGCGGCAGGTGCGTGATGGCCCCACGCTGCGCAGTGCGGTTACATTAGGAGTAGTGTTGGGATGCGCACTGCTTAGCAAGATAAGCGCGCTGATGCTGGCAGCCCCGGTTGGGCTGGCCATCCTCCTGAACTGGCGGCGGGCCTGGCGCTTTGGGGCAATCACGCTGGCCGTCGCGCTGGCAATCGGTGGATGGTGGTACGTGCAAGGGGCAATTCTCTATAACGATCCCACCGGCTTAAGAACACAATACCAGATCATCCCTAACTCCCAGTTGCGACTGGGCGAAATTGGCTTCACTGAGAGCCTGGAGCGCATGGAAAAGATCTATCGATTACTCTGGGCACGTTTTGGATGGCTATCCGGCAATATCGTGGTTACGCCAACGATCTACATGTTCTTCGATGCGCTTGTGTGTGCAGGCGTCATTGGTGCCTTGATATCGGGTATCATATGGCTCTTAAGAAAGAGAGTGAAGTTTGTAAATTCAACCTATCCTCCCATGGTTGCCGTAATGGCAACCATGGGGCTGGTAGTATTGGTGGCAGTGTATATCTTTGCGATAACTTACCGTATGGGAACGACCACTGCACGTTATTTGCTCCCCGCAATTGGTGTCTGGGCCTGCTTGCTGGCCTACGGGATCGATTTTTGGCTGCCCCAGCGCTACAGGCTTCTGCTGGCACTATCAGGAATTGTAATAAGAGGCGCTGTTACGACAGTCTGCCTGTTTGGGTACTTTCTGCCGGCGTACCGGCCCCTCCCGCCACCAACTCACATCGAGCACCCGTTGGCACTTCGATACAACGATGTAGTCGAGCTTGTTGGTGTTGGCGATACCACGATTTACACTCATCCTGGCGAGGTCGCCATCATCAGGCTTTATTGGCGTGCCATCCAACCAACAGAAGACGAGATACTCATAGCCATCCGCTCCGATGAATTTCGGCAGCCGCTGATGGTAAGCACCCCGGCTACCGGCAACCTCCGCTCAACCGAATGGCAATCAGGCCAGACCTGGGCCGAGCATTGGCAGATTTACATTCCACCCGATGTACCACCGCAGACAGTCTATCGTTTTGCCGTTAAGCTGTATGATCTAGCAAAGGAGCGTCTGCTAGAACTGATCGACCAGGACAGCAGGGAATTACACTCTGCTGTGATAGAAATCGTTGTCCTGGATGACTGACATATAGAACAACCATAGGTGTCAACTTAAGCCCAATATCATCCTTTTCGCTACGGCTACTGTCGTTCGCGAGGCTGAAAGCGGATCATCGAACAATACGAGGCTATTAGGTTGACACTTATGATAAAACAACAGCCCTGTTGAAATAAACAGGGCTGTCCATTTGACTGGAGAATTGAACCAGTGAGGCCTAACCACAGTCTTCCGGGCAGCTCCACTCAGACTCCTCACAGCTAGGTTGGCAAATGCCATTTCCACACACACAGGGAGGAGGACAAACGCCGCAATCCTGCGGGCAGGTAGAGCAGTTCTCCCTCTGACCACAGTGTCCGTTGGGGCAGCTTGGGCAGATACCGCAGTCCTCACTGCAGGTACGACAATCTTCACCTATATCTCCATTGCACGCCCCATCACCGCAGGCCGGGCACTCACCACAATCTGCCGGGCAGGATTCGCAGGTCTCATCAGGCGCACAGATGCCGTTGCCACAGGGAGGGATGCAGATGGTCGTATTCCAACAGATGAAGTCGCTGCCGCTGGGCAGGCAGGTCAGACCCGCCAGGCAGTTCGAGTCGTCCGGGTCGCACGGGTCGAGGCAGGCACCATTTCCTACCGGGAGCGGCTCATCAGTAGGCTCTGTGGTGGGCTCCTGCGTCGGCTCATCGGTGGGCTCTCGCGTAGGTTCATCGGTCGGTTCTTGGGTCGGTTCGTCGGTGGGCTCATCGGTCGGCTCATCGGTGGGGGGAGGAGGAACCTCCTCGGTAGGAGTTGCCGTGGCCTCCTCACCGCCGGAGAGAACACTCTGGATGAAAGGCTTGCCTGGCCCGACGGTCAGGACAACACAGCCACAAACCAATAACAGAACAAGTACGATGATTATCCATAATCGACGCGTTTTCTCGTTTGGTGAATCGATGCTTGACATAATCTCTTTCCCCTTTCCCTACAAAACGTTTTTTCGAGGGACATAAAGACAGTACGATAAATTTGTATAACACTCTTTCCACATAGCATGACTCCTCTGAAAAAAGGCACTTTTTCAACAAGTTGACGCGCTCAGAGGCGTTTTGCCGGTATACACGTCAAAAATGGTGCCCTGTTGCGAGAAAACTGCGTGTCG
>JAFGMS010000368.1 GCA_016927375.1 Anaerolineae bacterium | reverse complement strand
GGAGTGGTAGCAATCATTGCAGGACATGAAGCAATCATTGAAGGAGTGGTAGCAATCATTGCAGGACATGAAGCAACCACTGAAGGAGTGGTAGCAATCATTGCAGGACATGAAGCAATCACTGAAGGAGCGGTAGCAATCATTGCAGGACATGAAGCAACCACCGCAAGACAAGGGCAGTCGTCCAAGGAGTGATAGCGGCCACCGCAAGACGTGAAGTGGCCACTGGCGGAGCAGCGATTGCCTTCCTCTGGACGCAGAGCGTCCATTTTCGCACTCCTACACAGAGCGTAGGAACGAGAAAAAGTCCAAATTTAGCGAATAGACAGCTATAATTAGCCATTACAGCACTGTGTGGGGTTGCCTATTATGCGGAAAGTTGAATGAGCGTCCTAAATTCAGACAAGCAGTGTAATCTAGTCGTGGCTCTTGGGTTAGCGGCCAATATTCTATTAACTGTACTCAAAACGACGATTGGTATTATAGGGCACAGCCCGGCTCTTCTAGCGGAGGGGATCAACTCAACATCGGATGTTGCTTACTACTTCGTTGTGACTATATTTATGCGTCTTGCCCGTAAGCCCCCGGACGAGAATCACCCCTATGGTCATAACCAGATGGAGAGCATCGCGACGGTTGTTGTCGGCTCGTTTGTCATCACGACTGCCATAGCTGTATTCTGGAATGCAGTAAACAATGTCTACGATCTGCTTAGCGGACAGGGGAGCTTTAGTGGTGCAGCCCCCATTGCTCTGTGGATTGCATTATTCACGGTAGCCCTCAAGGTGGTATTGACTTTCGTGACCCAACGTGTAGGTGCATGCACCAACAGAGCGGCCGTTATAGCCCTGGCCTATGACCATCGGAACGATGCCTTTTCAGCCGCCGCCGCTGCGCTGGGTATTTTTCTGGGCCGGATGGGCTATCCCTGGGTTGACCCCCTTGCCGGAGCGCTGGTCGCGCTGCTGATCCTGAGAACCGGCATCCAGATCATGCGCGAGGCAGCCACCGACCTGATGGACACTATCCCCGGCCGGGCACTTGCCAAGCAGATCACAGAACTGACATTAACGGTGCCAGGGGTGCGCCAGGTCGAAGAGATCTATGCACATCGCTTTGGCCCCTATCTGGTGCTCAACCTCGCAATTGGCGTTGATGGCAATCTGACCGTGGCCGAGGGCGATAGGATTTCCACTTGCGTGGAGCAAAAGCTCATCGATAACATTGAGTTCATGCGCAGTGTACATGTGCATTTTCATCCTGCTGTAGAAGGCCTGGCACAAGACGCGCCTGTCATCGTTATGTCTTATCCTGAAGAGAGCCTGGTTGATGAGTAGGCGGTTATGCCATCTTGGCCCAGCCTACATGGGCACTATCTGATGATGGTGATGCTATAAGCTGTCAGCCATAAGTCATATGCTACCAGTCAGCCTTTACCTGCATATTCCCTTCTGCAAATCTCGATGCTCCTATTGTGACTTCAACACTTATGCCGGTCTCGACCACCTGACAGAGGACTATATCGCGGCGCTGGGGCGGGAGATCGAGCTGGCTGGGCGAGGCATCGAAGGCGAGAAGCCACACGCTCATACCCTCTACCTGGGCGGTGGGACGCCATCGCTGCTCACGCCGCAGCAAGTCGAGCTGCTCATCGCAGCCAGCCGCCGTCATTTCGACCTGCCGGCCGGGGCCGAGATCAGCATAGAGGCAAACCCCGGCACGGTCGATCTCGATAAACTGCGACGTTTAAGGGAAATGGGCGTCAATCGTCTCAGCCTGGGTGTGCAGAGTGCGCAGGCGGCCGATCTCAAGCTCTTTGGGCGGATACACAGCTTTGAAGAGGCCATCGATGCCTTCAAGCTGGCCCGCCGGGCCGGTTACGAGAACATCAGCATCGATCTAATCTATGGAGCTCCAGGACAAACCCTGCCGGGCTGGCGCGACACGCTGAAGCGCATTCTCGATTGGCAGCCGGAGCACATCTCGTTATACAGCCTGTCTATCGAAGAAGGCACACCGCTGGAGGCACAAATCGAGCAGGGCACCGTCGATGTACCCGACCCCGATCTGGCAGCTGACATGTACGACCAGGCGCGGGAAGCACTGTCGAAGGCCGGTTTGCAGCAGTATGAGCTGTCCAACTGGGCGCGCTCCGGCCGCGAGTGCCGGCATAATCGGCAGTATTGGCTGAACGAGTCTTATCTCGGCTTTGGGGCGGGAGCGTATGGGACGTTTGATGGACTGCGTTACTGGAATGTCGGGCCGGTGGGGGAGTACATTGAGCGTATCAGGCAGACCAAAGAGAGCCGCTTTCCGCCGTCACCGGCAGCCGAGGGCTCCGAGACCGTCAACCACAAGATGGCTATGACTGAGACGATGATCCTGGGGCTGCGGCTGACCGGCGAGGGAGTCTACAAAGAGCGCTTTGCCCGGCGCTTCGGCCGCACGGTCGATCAGGTATTTGGGGATGTGATAACCCGGCTGGTAGAACAAGAGCTGCTCGCCGATGACGGCCAATCGGTGCGCCTCACCGAGCGCGCGTATCTCATCAGCAACCGGGTGTTTGTCCACTTCGTAGAGGATGGCAGCCTCACAGCGTGATGACTTTGCCGGCCCTAGCCTGCGCCTCCATGACATCGACCATGCCTCCCACAATTCCGGCCGAGGCCTTCAAGAACACCCCGAAACTTACCAAAGTCGGCAAGCTGCTTTGCGAAGAGATCCGGTTTCTTTTTACCCATCAGGCCGGCTTCAACGAGGATAGGAGAATGCGTACACGCCGAGTATTGCCGTGAACAGGGAGAGCCCCAGATAGAGTGGCAGCGCCGTAAAGCCGACATCATAGTACGCAATGAGTGACAAGCCAACGCCTATGACCAGCACAAGGATGCCGGAAGCCAACGCCACCATCCGTGAAACGAGCCGTTCGAGACGACTGTGGTATCCGAAAGGCAGTAGTATGAGTAAGAGCGGCGAACAGATGAATACAGCCGAGGCAATGCCCCGCCCAGCGAACCATGAGACAGTGGCTGCAAGGGCCAGAGCAGATAGAACGAGCCTTTGCCTGTCGCCAAGAACAGAATCGTTTCGATGTGCATGCACGCGGCTTCTGAGAATCGTGACAGCGACCCACGCCAGAGGAAACCCGGCCAGGAACGCTACAAGATAGACGAGGAAAGGCAGACCACGGAACAAAGAGAGCCCAACAGCCCACAAGAAGGGCCCGACTATGACGATAAGAAGAATCGGCACCTCTGCCTTCAGGTATTCCGAGAAACCGTCAAAGCCGTTCTGGGCACCCAGAACGGCGATCGCTAAGGCGAACATCACCGCGACCGCAAGAACGATGAGAGCACCATTGATCGCTTGACCAGGTAGAAAGCCCATGCGGCCATCGGTGCCACGTGCGATGATATACGAGGTGTCTGCATCTGGAGGAAGCCAGCCTTGATCGATGGCGAGCAGGTAGCGCTCGGCTGCACGACCCGCTTGGCCAAGAACCTCCGGGTTGATCTTGTCGAGGGTATCTTCTGGGGTATGGGATGGAGATCGACCCGCCCTGCCGGTTATTACAGCCACGGCCGACTCTGCCCGGCCATGAAAAGCACCGACGTCAGTGTTGGCAATTCCGAAGGCGCGGTTGGTCAGCACTTTGAGTAGAAGCGTTATGTCCGGACCAAAATCAGGGAGGATGAATTGCAGATGCTCCTCTTCGGCCGATGCGGCCAACATGTTAAAGGCATCAGAGGAGCCTGCACCCCGATACGAGACCGGATTGCCGCCAAAGAGCATTGTGTCGCCAGTACGTCCTACGGAATCCAGAATGAGAACGTGGCGGATCGGAAGCTCGGGATGAGCGTCAGCAAACGCAAGCGAGCCCCGCAAGCCGATCTCCTCGCCGTCAAAGAGAACAAAGAGAAAGCTGTGGCGACGAGGATGTTCACGAAGAACCCGAGCCAGCTCGATGACGCAAGCCACACCCGAGCCATTGTCACCCGCGCCCTGTTCGGTCTCAGACGCCACATCAAGGTGCGCGCCAACTAGAATCAACGCATCCGTTTCGCCAGGTAAGTAGGCAACTGTGTTGTAACCAGGATGCAAAGCAGCATAGTGTGAAAGCGGACGCATGACAAGATCGTAATCAAGCTCGGATTGTCTTTCGTAATACACTGGCCCCAGGTACTCTTCGACATAGACTTCGAGACCAAGACTATCGAAGCGCTGGCGAGCCCATTCGGCGGCTGAAGCCATGCGGCTGGTTTGGGAGTCGCGGTTGGGATGCTCGGTGACGAGTTGGGAGAGAACGGCATATGCCTGATCTTCCGAAAAGAAAGGTTCGTCCATCGAGACAGCGGACTCGTCGAGCGCTGTTGCTTCAATGGGACGAATGGCCTCGGGTCGAAGCAGTAAGAAAGTGCCGGCGACGGCAATAGTGAGAGGAATATATCTTATGAGAGGAACAATGGATTTCAAAAAACGGCGCATATAAGTCCTTCGCAGAGAGTTGGAATCTCCAGGGATTTCGATTCGGGCAAACTGGGGTAGCATTATAGCCACAAATAGACCTCGCAGTCCAGCGTAAAAAAGGGATCTACACGGAATAGTGGGAAAAGAGCGTTCATGGGAAGACCCTAAAGGTTTCTTTTGGAAAGTGTCGTGTTCCAATGTAGGCATACTTGCGACCGAAATGACCGGCCTTTAATGTCGAAAAAACCTTTAGGGTCTAAGGCTAAACCCACTTCTCCGTATTGAGCCAAAAAACGGAAAGCCAGGAAAAAACATGCAGCGAGACTTCGTACCTAGCGCCCTAATGCTTGACTTCTACGGCACAGTCGTCGCAGATGATGACATGATCATCGAGCGCATATGCGGCGAGATCGCCGAGGCATCCCCTAGTCAGGCAAGCGCGGCCGAGGTGGGCTCATACTGGTACCGGGTGTTTGCCGATCTGCTGGCCGAGTGCTTCGGCAGTTCTTTCTGTCTACAGAAAGATATCGAGCAGATGTCATTGAGGTCCGTCCTCCAACACTTCGAGTGCGATCTGGACCCCAAAGCCGTCAGCCAGCCCCTGTACGACTATTGGGAGTGTCCAGAAATCTACCCGGAAAGCAAAGAAGTGCTCGCTCAGTGTAAAGTACCCATCTGCCTGGTATCTAACATCGACAACGCAGAGCTGCAATCGGCCTTGGCCCACAATGATTTGCACTTTGACATGATGGTTACCAGCGAAGATGCCAGGGCCTACAAGCCACGAAGCGAGATGTTCGAGAAGGCGCTGTCGCTGCTTGGCATGCAAAGAGATGATGTGCTCCATGTCGGCGATTCGCTGGGCAGTGATGTTCGTGGCGCAAAGGGAATGGGGATCCCGGTGCTTTGGCTGAATAGAAGAGGCAGGCCAACACCCGTTACGGGCAACGCTCCCGATTACATATCGACTGACCTGCGCGGGGTGTTGACTATTCTAGAAGGAAGCATCTGAGATGCCACGAGTATTTTGCGGCGTAAGTAAGCCCATTGTTAGCGACACAGATATTAGGGCATATGAACATGAGATTCTACATCGCATCCCACGTTGGAGAGCATCAACGAACGCAAGAGCTCCAAAGTCGTCTTCGTTCACTTGGACACGAAATCACTGTGGACTGGACAGCATTCCCAGGTGTCCCCTCTAGCGAAAGAAACGCGCGACCTGACGAGGTGACGGCAATAGCGGTTCGCGACCTCAATGGCATCGTAGAGGCAGAGGTTTTCATTCTTCTGGCGGATGTTCCTGAGGGTCGCGCCAAGTACGCGGAGTTGGGGGCTGCCATAATGTCTGCTGTCCAGACTGGAAAGCCACGTGTCTACGTGCTGGGTGACGAGCCGACACATTCGGTCTTCTTCTTCCATCCAACGGTGAAGCGCGTGACCTCGCTTGACGATGTACTGAATGATATTGAAGAGTCACTAACCAGTCGCTGAGCCCGGCTGCACTAGGCAGCAAGCCCCTCATGCTCTTGATGCCTCTGGAAGTGTACGTAGTACGTTCAATTTATGTCTACACATCAGATCACCGGACGATGTTGACAGTCACTCAGAAAACGGGATATTGAGCACACTTACTGTACCGCTGATGAAAACGTAGGTCTGGTTAGTAGGGCTGATCCAGACCATATTCCCACCATCGAACATTTGGAAGCGCCCTATACCTGAGGTCTCCGGCGCTGTAGCCCACCCCAGAGCATCACGAACATTGGCGTGGTCTTGCCAAACCTTTCCAAAACCCATAGTGGGCTCCAACAAGCCGCTGGGAGGCGTCTCGCTGCTTCCAGCGGTGCCAACAGCAGGATCAAATGTGTCATCGAAGTGTTCGTAGGTGGAGTTGGAATACAGGACATAGATGATCAACTGCTCGTGCCAACCAACATGATCGGACCAGATTATCGCACCACGTTCAAAGGCCTGGTAAGCTGTCATTATCTCCCAGGCGTCAGGTGTGACCCTTGGGTGATGAGAGGTTGGACAGCCTAGCGAAGCCTGCAAGCTTGCATCGCCTCGCCAGATAGTGGCAAAGCTTCTTGCCGGGTAGACAGAGCATTCCACTGCCGTTCCAGAGCCGGAATCTTGAGAAGTCGACTGTGGGGTAGTGGTTGGTGTAGCCATTGCACCAGTGTTGTTGCTGACAGAAGCATCGTTGGCATCTTGTGCCTGAGTTGGCGCAGCCAGCTCTTCTGTGGTTTGAGCGATGACAGTGTCTGCAACTGTTGGTGTGATATCAACTTCTTGAGCAGCTTGCGATGCCTCCTCGGTCTCAATCGAGGAAACAAACGAGCCTTTATCAGTAGCCTTGACAGCAGATGATGTTGGCAAAGTCGGTGTCGATGCGGATATTAGCTTGCTGCAAGCAGTCAGCAGCATTACAACGAGCAAAATCCAGAATGAAATCTTCCTCATGGTGTCCTCCCCTGATAGTATCGCCTTTGTCGTCCAGGATATATACATAATCTGCAGACCCGCCCCTTATACAATTACGCGCTGCTCAGGAAAGTATTACGACCGGGCTCAGAGTTGCTCAAAGAAACATCCAGAAAACAGTATCCATCCCGGATGACCTGTTCCTTCATTTCAAGGTGAAGGGTAGATGAGAAGATTGGCCCATTGGTAACCACGGTGTGATATTCACCCTCTTCGCCCGATGCATCGACCCCAGCCTTCTCCAGATCAGCGATGACCTGCCGGTCGAGGGTGCGGCCCAGGAAGCTGTCATCTAAAGCCTCTTGCTTGATGGCGATAATGGTGGCCTTGAAGCTAAGCTGCAAAAATTCATCCAGGAGGTCGCGTCGAGCCTCCTGCCACAGTGGCTCATAGGCCTGGATAGAGGCAGAAGAGCAAACACGTTCGACCCACTCAAGGTGGGGCTCCAGGTCAATGTCGCCGAAGATCCCGCGCGTGATACCTTCCTCTCTAAATTGGCGGATGGCCGAAAGAAACTCAGCCTCATAAGTATCCCATGATGCCTGGCGTGTAACGAGCGGGATGCCCAGAGCATCAGCCTGCCCTTGAAGCACTTCGACAGAAAGGCCATGTGCCCGTGAGCGCTCGCCGTCCTCCATCATCATCGTCAGCAGGGCTTGAGGTATGCCTCCAGCCCGGATAGCCCGGTACAACGCAAAACATGAGTCCTTCCCGCCGCTCCACGAGCAGAAGAAAGGCTGACCGCTGATAGCTTTCATGAACGAGCCTTGGGGTACGGATAGCGTTTGATATCCGAGACACCGACCGGCAGGTCACCGAGGTGCATCTGCATGTGCCCTAGGTAATCAATGATAATCTCTTGCAACGTCCATGGATCGCCACCGAGCAAGCAGGTCGTTTCCAGTTTGTCTTCCGGAATGCACTCAATGATTTCAGCCAGGTGCAGATTGTAGACTTCCCATAACGTGATGAGGTGGTGCCAATCTTTCGCCTGATAGGCTTGCAGCGCAACCCAATCGTCAGGATCATAACTCGGAAAGCTATGATCCTCGTCACTTTGGGCGCGTACGAAGCGCTGGTGATTGTTGCCGGCCGAATCAATCAGGTGGCCGAGGATCTCTTTCGCGGACCATTCCTCAGGTCCGGGGCGATGGGAGGCCGTGCTATCATCGACTTTCCGCAGCTGCGCAGCCGCTTTGGTGACAACGGCTCTCATATCGTGAGCTAACTGTTGCATGGTGTTCCTCCTGGAGGCAGTGAACGAGCAGGCAAGGATTCATAACAGAAGGGATGCGATCCCCAGAAAGAAAAGAAAGCCAAAAGTATCGGTAAAGCTGGTGACAAAAACGGATGATGCCAGGGCCGGATCGATATTCATTTTCTTGAGACTTAAAGGGATTAAGACCCCGGCAGAGGCCGCGGTCATGAAATTAAGGATCATTGCCAGGCACATGGCCACTGAAATTCGCCAGTCATCTTTCCACACATAGGCCACGGCTGCTGCCCCCAAACCGATCACTGTGCCGTTGACCAGGGCAACCCTCAGCTCTTTGTTCAACGTACGTAGGACATCACGCAAGCCGATTTCTCCCAGTGCGATTCCCCGCACGATGACGGTAGCAGTCTGGTTGCCGGCATTACCACCCTGGCCGGATACCAGTGGCATAAAAATAGCCAGTGCCACCATGCCGGCAATGACCGGCTCAAACGCATCGATCACCGTAATGGCGATTAAAAGAGTCACCACGTTAACAAGCAGCCAGGGTAATCGTTTGAGTATCGATATTCGGATAGGGCCAAATGCCCGTTCCTCACCCGTAATACCCACCATGCGATACATGTCCTCGGTGGCTTCTATCTCTGTAACCTCGATCAGATCGTCGGCAGTGATGACACCCAGGAAATGTCCCACTTCATCAACTACCGGTAGGGCCAAATAGCCGTGACGAGACAGCGCGCGAGCGCACTCCTCCTGGTCTACTGTAACCGGAACTGAAATCACGTCGGTAGCCATCAGTTCAGCAATGGGTGTCTTGGCGGGTGCGGTAACCAGATTCCGCAACCCAATCACGCCCAACAGCATCCCGGCATCGCTGGTGACGAAAAGATAATAGGTACTGTCAGCCCGCGGCCCAACGCGGCGCAGTTCAGCCAGCGCCTGGCCGACAGTCCAATGAGGACGGAGAGTGACAACCGCCTGTGTCATCAGACCGCCGGCTGTATCGTCAGGATAGCGCAGCAGGGGGATGACGTCGGTTGGCTCCTCCATCTCTCGCAGCGCTTCAGCCGCCTTGTCTGCAGGTAGATCACCCAGAACATCGGCGGCCTCGTCATCCTCCATTTCGTCCAGAATGTCTGCCAGCTGAGCGGCGGGGATCATCTCGGCCACCGCGGCGGCTTCATCATCTTCCATCTCTTCCAGAACATCAGCCGAATCGGAAGGCTCAAGATGCGTGAGCAGGGCGACCTGGTCTGGCGTAGTGAGCCCAGCCACCAAGTCCGCCTGATCAGGCGGGTGCAGCGCCTCGATGATGGCCTTTGCCTGTGCCAGATTGTTATTTTCGAGCGAGCGGCGAAGCTCAGCCAGTACCAGATTCAATTCTTCCTGCATCATGAAAGTGTCTCCTGCAAAAACAGTAATGAGTAAAATGAAAGAATCAAGGATTTAAGGCACCTATTCCTGGCGCTCAAAGATCAAAGCACCGCGCAAATTTGAAAATGACATTCTTGCCTTCACGCGCCTGAAGGCACGTCATATGAGATCACTGAGATAGCGCTTCGGCTGAGTAATTGGCACTCCAAGAGCCGCCCGACAATAAGTTCGTTCCAGACGAGAAGACAGTCTGGAATACCGATATGATAGACATGGGACCAAAGGACCCATTTGGGTGGGATAACTGAATTATCTCGCTTCCGCGTTATGGTCGCGGCGATGGGGGTGCTGCGGGATATGTGGTTTCCTCGCTACCCGGTGACCATC
>JAFGMS010000367.1 GCA_016927375.1 Anaerolineae bacterium | reverse complement strand
TTTACTCTGTTTTCTCTGCGACTCCGCGATGAAACAGCCCTTGTCAGGCAGCGTTTTCTACACACCATGTCAAACCGGGAATTGCTGCTTCCCATTCTCCGTATATGTACACGGGCAAGCATCAATGATGCTCCTTCTTAAAAGACCGGGTGGGCACAATACGCATCGGATTTTGAACTAACCAGCCGCGAAGTCCATTCACGGTGGCCTTGTTTTTGCGGTCTACTGATTGTCGCTTAATCGTCAATCAATAAGAACTGCAAATTGCCCCCTGGGATGCACTTGTGGGGCTTCGCCCATTTGGTTAGAATCGCTAATAGTTTGAAAAGGAGCATAGGGTCGACCATGCAGAATGAAACTGTGGCCAAACCAGATAATCCAAGGCCTCGCTGGGATACCACCACCAAGGTGATGGTATCAGTGTTTCTGATAGTGTTGTTCGGGTTAGCGGTGTACTTGTTCCGCATTGTCTTCATCCCTCTAATCATTGGTGGGATCGTTGCTTATCTACTCCAGCCGGTGGTGCGTAGAATTCAGCGGCTGACACGCCTGCCCCACAAGATCTCCACCGCCCTACTCTACCTGACTTTGCTGGCTATAATCATCTTGCTGGGCATCGCTCTCACGCCCTCGCTTGCCACACAGGCAAAGGCACTGGTCAACGAACTCACCATCTTCATTAGCAAAGTCGAGGAGCAAGGCAGCGCAGAGATCACCCTGCTGGGTTTTACACTGAGCGCCCAATCTCTGATCGACGAGATAACATCAGTCATCCGAGACTTTCTCCTTTCAACGGAGGCAATCACTTTACTTCCTGACGTAGCCGAGACAGCCCTGCTTCTCGTATTTACACTTCTCATCAGCTTCTACATGACCCGCGACGCCGAGCAAATCGTTGAATGGGTACAACGTCTGAGTCCTCCACAGTATCACGTGCATATGAGGGCTATTCTGTCCGAGATTGACCAAATGTGGGCGGCTTTTTTTCGTGGCCAGGTGATACTCGCACTGGTCGTGACACTGATCATCACCAGTCTCTGCATACTGCTGGGGCTACCTCAGCCGCTCCTGCTGGGTGTCCTGGCTGGTATACTCGAATTCTTACCAAGCCTCGGACATACAATCTGGACCATCACGGCTGTGATTCTGGCCCTGGTGACTGGTTCAACATGGCTGCCCATCTCCAACCACGTTGTGTTTGCTTTGTTGGTTGCCGGAGTACATCTGGTCTTTACCCAAGTCGATCTGAACTACCTGATCCCTCGCATCATCGGTGAACAGGTTCATCTTCACCCGATGGTTGTCATCGTAGGGATCATTATTGGAGCAAAGGTGGGTGGAGTGTTGGGTATTGCTATCGCCGCACCGACCATCGCAACGCTGCGCATCCTTGGGCGTTATATCTATGCGTTGTTGTTTGATATAGACCCCTATCCGAGTCCCGACGAAACAGAGCCGTCTCAATCTGGCGAGAGTGCCACTACAGTCCAATCGGAAACGGAAAGTGAGACAGCATGAGCACCGCCTCTACACCTCCTGGAATGGTCTTTCAACGTGGCGTCCCAGATGATTGGGTAAAAATTGCTCATATGGTCGCCGACACATGGGGGCATGGGGACTACATCGACGAAGCAATCTGGAGGACATGGGCTGCAGACAGCACAGCTTACCTGATTACAGCCGTGATGGAGGACGGCAAAATTGTCGGTTTTGTTCGCCTGGCAACGCTAGGCCCAGCAGAGTGGTGGCTAGAAGGTTTACGTACCGACCCACAATACCAGGGGCAAGGAATTGGGCAGGCCCTGCTTACACACATTATCGAAATCTCCCGACAAGATGCAATGGGAATATTACGTTTCTTTACCAACAGCACAAACGAAGTGATGCCCAACCTGGCAAAGAAGCTTGGCTTCATGCACAGCATGAGTTATGCTCCTATGCAAATCACCGCCCAGCCCGCTGATTACCGTAATTTCAAAATGCTTCAGTCCTCTAACCTAGGAATGGCTTATGCTCACTTACGCCGTTCGCCAATGTACCGAGTCAATCACTTTGTCGAGCACCAATGTACGGCATATTACCTGACCAAGGAGCGCTTGGGAGAGTATCTGGGAGATCCGGGCGTACAGGTTCTCGGCTGGCGACAGTTCGACCAGCTACACGGACTTGCTATCTTGATGCCCGATTCATACCAGGAAGGTGGCACCATAACACTCGCCTATCTGGATGCCCCTGATGACACGACATTACGCGCCATGCTGGACGCTCTGCGCGGCCTGGCCGTCAAACAAGACTGCCAACGTGTTACCTGGAAGGTGCCTCTGGGCATCGGCCTGGATCGGTTGCTTCTCACGACCGCGTTAGAGAAGCTCTGGGATGGGGAGCTGTGGCTGTACGAGCTCCCACTGCGACACTAAGAGCTTCTGGTAGATCACTATCAAAACTACCAGAAACTGTACTCATTGTAAATGAACTCGAAGGCCACCAGATAAGGCCCAATCAGATAAAACAAGAAAGAGGAGAAGGAAGATGACCAACAATGCAAACTTTGAGGACCTGCCGTTAGAGCTGCTGGCCGAAACAGAAAACTATGCTGTTTTATTAGGCCAGGATATGGAGGACGAGCCTGTTTACAACATCGAGTTAGGGTCGATCACATTGCATTTGTTTGAAGAAGAGTGGGCCGAGCTAGTCGAGTTGATCAACAAGGTTCGTTGATAGGACATCACCTGCCGTACTTCAAACACTAAGAGCACAGAATTGCATCTCTGTGCTCTTTCTTCTGTCTCGTCAAATGCTCCATATATCCTTACCCTCTCTCTGCGCTCGAACATGTCCTGCGCAGAAGTGTCCACTTCTTCGCCTTTCTCTACTTTCTTGAGCTATCATTGGACCGGAAATGAATGGCCAAGTCTTGAGCCAGTACCCGGCACAACTCTCATGGAAGGAAGAAATGTCTGTCTCACATGCATCAAAGATGACAAAAGAAGCGCTTCTCGAAAAAGCCAAGAAGCCTGCCACCGATGCCCTGAAGCTTCATCCTTTCTACAAGGGCAAGATTCAAACAGCGCTACGCTGCCCTGTTCGTGACTTCAATGATTTCGCTATCTGGTACACCCCCGGCGTGGCAGCGGTCTGCAAGGCCATCGAAGCCAACCCGGAGCTGGCCTATGAATACACCAGCAAGTGGAACACCGTCATAGTCGTCTCAGATGGCACACGCGTCCTGGGTCTGGGTGATATCGGCCCCAAAGGCGGTATGCCCGTCATGGAGGGCAAGGCACTGCTTTACAAGTACCTAGGCGGCGTAGACGCAGTTCCCATCCTGCTGGATACCAAAGATGCCGATAAGATCATCGAGACTGTCTTGATGCTCCAACCGGCATTCGGTGGTGTCAACCTGGAGGACATCTCCCAGCCTAAATGCTTCCGCATCCTCGATACCCTGCGCGAAAAGGCTGAAATTCCGGTCTGGCACGACGATCAGCAGGGTACAGCTTCGGTTACCTTGGCCGGATTGATCAACGCAGTCAAGGTTGTCGGGAAAGATTTCAAGGATATCAGAATCGTCTTCTTTGGCGCAGGCGCAGCGAACATTGCCTGCGCTCGCCTGATCTTCGCCTATGGAGCAAATCCGGCCAACTGCACCATGCTCGACAGCAAGGGCATCCTGGGAAAGCATCGCAAGGATCTCTACGAAATTCGCGATACCTATGTAGCCAAGTGGCACATGTGCCGGACAACTAACCAGGAGGAACTTGAGGGCGGTCTGGATACCGCTATGAAGGGTGCCGATGTGTTGATAGCGCTCTCGACACCGGGACCGGATATCGTCAATCCGGAGTGGGTCAGGTCGATGGCGAAAAACCCCATCGTGTTTGTGTGTGCCAACCCGATTCCGGAGATGTGGCCCTGGGTGGCTCAAGAGGCAGGTGCAGCCGTGGTTGCCACCGGTCGCAGCGACTTTCCTAACCAGATCAACAACTCACTGGGCTTTCCCGGCATCTTCCGTGGTACGCTAGACGTGCGTGCCAAGACTATCACTGACGAGATGGTCATCGCCGCGTCGGAGGAACTGGCCAATCTGGCGGAAAAGAAGGGTCTGTCTCCCGAACACATCATCCCCAGTATGGATGAATGGGAAGTCTTCCCGCGTGAGGCGGCAGCGGTGGCTATGAAGGCCATTGAGCAAAAATTGGCCGGGCTCAACACAACCTACCAGGAAGAGTACGAGAGAGCTGCCGAAATCATCAAGGCTTCACGAGACATGACCCACATGATGATGCAGAAAGGCCTCATTCCCGAAGCAGAAGATTAAGAGGCAGAGAGAACCTTCTCCGAAAGGCTTCTAAACTTCCGCCCGGAGGTCTACGATTTTCTGCTCGGAAGTTTGCAATCCTCTGCCCGGAAGTTTAAACCCTTTGATAACTACAGCCATATTTCAACCACAAAAGGGGCAGTCGAGTACTCGACTGCCCCTTTTGTGCCAAGCACTTAATCAGATCTAACACAACGGAAACCAATCACACCATAGCCCCAGTCATCAGCATAAGCGCTGAACCGGTTGGCTGCCCGAAGATTATCTGCATCGGTCAGCTCCCACGAGCCTCCCCGCAGCACACGCGCATCAACATGATTGATGTCAGTATCCACCTCCCGGCCATCATCCGGATCGTAAGGATAAGACTTATAGACACTGCTCACCCACTCCCATACACCACCGCTCATATCCAAAGCACCGACCCAAGATGCGCCCTCGGGCTTGCCGGCAACATCGACGGTCTCAAATGTATACCAGGCGATTTTGCTGCCATCGAAATCGTTGCCCCAGGGATATTCCAGGCTATCAGGACCGCGAGCAGCATACTCCCACTCAGCCTCAGTCGGCAGCCGCCCACCGCGGCTCCGGCAGAAGTCTTGTGCCAAAAACCACGAAATGTTCTCCCGGGGGCGGTTCTGCCCCGGCCAATAGCCGCGGGAGCCATGCTGTCCATTGGTTACCTCGGTGCGGTCAATCCAGAATGGCTCATCGAAGCACTGCCGGTGAACGGGTTTTTCGTCATGGCTACCCGCCTCACTTCCCATCATGAAACAACCTGCCGGGACCAACACCATTTCGATACCCTCAAATTTTCTGATGGTCGGTTCCCAATCAGCATTATGTTCCGGTCCGACTGAGTGAGACAGGTATACTGAATCTGCACCAGGAGCGGTCAATATCTGATCAGCTGGATCTGTCACAGCTTCTCCAGACTCTGCGGCAGATGCCAGGAGGATTGAACTGTTCATTGCAAGCGGTATCTGTATACCAATGCTGAGCAGTATTCCACCAAACAACACGACGAGCATTGCCTTTGTCTTACTGCTCCGTAGATTATATTGAGAAACAACGCGGATCAGCTTGCACGAACAGGATGCTCTCTGTATGCACCGCTGCCTAGACGGCAGACTTGCGCTCCGTCTTGCCTGATCTGCCTTCATTCCTTCGCCTTCATCACCAAAAACCTTCTCAACTATCGCCATACTTTTCAACCTTCTGAGTCTTTATAATTACAGCAAGATGAATACCACACATCGGCATGATCATATTCGCCCAAAGACTCTGCTGGGCAAATCTTTGTTGAACCCATATCTAAATACGCACAAGACCCGCCAAGCATTACAACATGTTGGTAAAAAACAGGAATACTCTGCTACGATTGCCTGATCTGATTTAAGATACCGAGAGTTGATCGTAGCAGGTCTGATGTTACCAATACCTTCGCCAGTCATATCATTCCCGAAAGCAGGAATCCACTTCCATGTCTATGTCTGCTTGCTTTCACAGCTATGACAGTGTTGGCCAAGGTATTGAAAAATGGGGTTTCCAGTCTTTTACCAACAAGAGGCAAAGCCACCTGGATCGAGCAGCCATGGTGGTAAGGACAATCAAAAAACTCAGGGAAGCATACAGAAGAGGATCTTATCAGGACAGCGAAGAGCGCCTATCAACCACCCGTGATCAAAATCCGCCCCCAGTACGGGTAAACCTGGTCGATCACCAGATTACCCCCCTGGGTGGTGAAGGTAGGCCCGGCAGGGTCCAGCACATCATAAAAAGTGACACCATCCGGGACGCCCTCGCGCCCAACAGGGATGGTAAGCGGAACAGCCGCGTTGCCGCTGTTGAGCGCTACAACCGCCTTCTCACGGCTGTGCTGCCGCAGGAAGCTGAAGATGGTGTAGCCGGTCTCCAGTGCGGCAAAGCTGCCATAGAGCAGCGAGGGATGCTCCTTGCGAATGCTTGCCAGACGGGCCATCTCACGGTAGATGGCCCGCTCTTCATCAGGCCACTCTTCGTGAGGCAGAGGCATGGGCTGCCTTACCCCCCGATTGTCGCCACCGGCCAGGCCCTCCATCCCGATCTCATCGCCGTAGTAAATGCAAGGGATGCCTGGCGCAGTGAATTGAAAGAGCAGCGCCGGATAAAGCAAGCGGGAATCGTTCAGCTGGGAGAGAATGCGGTTGACATCATGATTGCCCAAGAAGTTCAGCAGCGCCAGATCCTTGAACACGCCAAACTCCGGATGCGCCGCCCGCTCCATCACAGCTTTGAGCTCCCAGAGGTTGCTCTCATTGAGCGATCTCCAGACGGCTTCGTAGAGTGGATAATTGGTGCCAGAGTCCAGTAGATCGGGGGCAACCCATGTGCGCAGATCACCACTGAATACCTCACCAAGCAGAAAACATTCCGGATTGGCTTCTTTGGATACCCGCCGAAATTCCCACCAGAAGTCAGGGCTAACTTGGTGAGCAACATCCAGCCGCCAGCCATCCAAACCGTAGTCACCCAGCCACATTTTGGTTACTTCGAAGATGTAGTTGCGCGTATCTGGGTTGGAAAGGTTGAGATTTGGTAGTGCCTGGTGGCCCTCCCAACAATCGTAGGCAAAACCATCACCATACCTGCTGTCCGCCCCCCAGTTGATATAGTACCAATTCACATATTCCGAATCGCGCTTGTTCCGGCAAATGTCCTGAAAAGCAAAGAAATCACGACCAGTGTGGTGGAAAACGCCATCCAGAATGATCCGGATCCCGCGATCATGCAGCTCATCCACAATCTGCCGGAAAAGAGACGTATCACCCAGACGTCGATCGATGCGAAAGTAATCGATGGTATCGTAGCCATGCGAGGCGCTCTCAAAGATCGGACCCAGGTGGATAGCCGTCACGCCCAGATCGGTGAGATGATCGTACCAATTGGGCAGTTCCGCCAACCGGGGCGTGATGGAGCTCTGCTGACCACCCATGTCAGGTGCACCGCAGAAACCCAGCGCATAGATATGATAGAAAATGGCGCTGCGCGCCCAATCAGGAATCCATTCGATTTGCGGAGCAACCACGTAAGACCATCCCTTCCCCTAAGTGGTTTCACGGCAAACCTCTCAAAGACTGCGCCGTGAAACCTCAAGTGAAAGCTGGCGTACCACCTTTCACCTGCCCACAGACCCGCTTGTTTGGTGAAAGACACAACAACACAGAAAGCAAGGACCGGTTCATTAGCAAGGGCGAGGAGAATCTCCCCGCCCCTACCACACAACAGTCGTTTACGGCATCGCCGCAGCCAGAGTTGAACAGGCCGGGCACACACCACCGGGCCGAATGATCGAATATCCAGCCTGTGGGTCATCTGACCAATGCATAAATCCGACGTTAAAGACGATCAACATCCGAACGCGCCCGCTGGAACGAGCCAGGCTGGCTGCACGCCCCAGCCACTGTGCCTGCTCATAGACGGTTGTACCAGAGCCCCACCAGAAACCAGATGGCAGCCCGCCATAGCCTTCCGGTGAAAGATAGCCAAGCTCGGTGAAACACAGCTTGTTTTTGGGGAAAGTGTTCGCATACAGGTTGTAGGTCGATTTGTAGTACCAGGAATAGTGATGATCGCCGCTGTCGGCAGGATGACCGGTCGTGACATCCGGCGAAGTTGCCCCCGAATTGTAATGCACGCCCATACAGTCCATGTAGCTGGCGGCACCTGCATCACGCATCCCTGCGATGTAGATATCGTCGGCCCAGATGTTCACACCGTTGTGAACACCCGTCGGTGAAGGCGCGCCGGCAATCACGATGGTGTTCGGATTAGTCGTTTTGATGGCCTGATAGGCCGGCTTCAGCATGTTATAGACGTAGCTCGATGGGCTGATCTGCCCGGCAGGCCACTCCCGGTCAAGATTCATCTCATTCCAGATCTCAATAGCATCCGCACCCAAAAGCGCCACGCCTCTTACAAAGCCGACATAGCTGTTGTAGTCAATGCCAGACGGGTAAAGCGGTCCCTTGACACTGAGTAGCGCCTTGAAGCCGCGGGAGTGGGCATCGTTGATATAGCCGCTGGTCGCGCCAGGGTCCATACCCGGATGCCAGACTACCTGATACTTGGCCCAGGTCATCTTGGCACTGTTCATCTGGTCGAGGTAGGCGATAGAGCCGGGTACCTGTCCGCCAAGCTCAAAACCCCCCGAGGCCGTAGGTACACCGCTGCCGCCCGCCTCGGTTATAGAGACACTGTTGAGATCGCCGTTGATTGTATACAACCAGGCAGCAGTCCAACCCTGTATGCCATTGTACGTAATGTAAATCCAGCGGTTACTGCTGTCGCGGCCATTGACCGGCACGGTGACCCCGGTAGGCACATATCCCAGGATTTTGTAACTGGTGCTGGGCCCTGACCGGATGTTGACGGACGATCTGGCGGTTGCTGTGACGGAACCGTCCGAAGGAGGCTGGGTAACAGGTGGCGGAACTTCATTACCGGTGGCGCCACCTGTCTGGTCGGTGATCGGCACAGAATTGAGATCGCCGTTGATGACAGTATACCAGCCGGCGATCCAACCGCGTTTGTCCCCAGCTTCAACAAAAAGCCACGCCGATCCGGCATCCCGTCCCAAGACAGGTACAGTCTTGCCGCTCAGCACCCAGCCGACGACAGGATAATTGGTGCCTGGTCCCTCGCGCAGGTATAAGTTCCCTGTAGCGGTCACGGTCACACCGGTTTGTTGCAGATCCGAGTTGTCTCCCTGTGCCCATGCCACTGACATTGGCAGCACCAACGCCGCCACCAGGATGATACCGCTCACACGCCATAAGAATGATTTTCTATGCTTCATAACCTCCACCTTTCCAACTCTTTCGATGACACTATGAGCCCAGGCGGATTGTAACCTGAGGCAGAGAGCAGAGCAAATAGGGTGATCTCCACTCCTTCCAATCCCTCACCTGGTTAACTCGCGCCTGTTAGCCGCTCCGATGGCTTCAAAAATCACTACCAGTCCCTGGGCAATATCTTGCGTCGTATCGATAACGATGTGCTGGTGAGCCACACGCTCCGCCTGAGCAAGCAGCTTGCGATACACGCCCCAATCAGCCTGCGAATCACCGGGCTGGACCGGTATCTCACGCCTTCGGGCCAGGCGCGACCGGATGATCGGCTCAGGTGCAGTGACAAGGACGGTAATAGGCCTCGCGCCGGCATCGAGCGCCAGGACGCGCAATGACTGGCGACGACCTTCACTCAGATTGACGGCATCGTAGATCACATCGCGCCGCTCGCGCAGCAGGCGCCAGAGTAAGCTGTTCGCAAGACGATAGACAAGACTGTTCTCAATAGGGGAATATGCGGGATCGTCGACTATCGCCGCTCGTAAGGTATCGCTGCCAACCAGCGTGAATGGAGCTTCCGCATGCAACAAGCCGGCCAGATGGGTCTTGCCTGTGCCGGGCAGCCCGGTCAAGATTTCACTACCGGACACTTTTTGCTAAGCATCAAGACAACATATGAAAAGCAGTAGGAATGGGCAAATCCTGGTTAAGAAAATGCTC